>NZ_SGSS01000030.1:0-37746 GCF_004209135.1 Acinetobacter sp. WCHAc060006
AACTGAAAGCCGACAATCTATGCATGAATCATGACAAATTTAACCCAAGCCAATCTAGTGGCACAAAAAAACCGAGTTTATATACTCGGTTTGATATACCACATAAGTTTCGGCTGTTTAGAACTGTAGCGCCAAATATGACAACATGCCTGCCAAAGAAAGCATGGGCACATAACGGTAAAGATTGACCACAGCTTTTTCAACAATAGTGCTATGTTCTTGTTTGAGCTTCGCCACTGTTGCTTGTAAAGCCGACCAAAAACTCAAGGCCAACATTGAGCTCATCAAACTAATTGCAAAGAAGCCCACCATAATTTGGCTACTGCCTTCGGTATTTAGCCACAAATGCATAATCCCTTGGCTCACAGGCAACAAGCTTAAAATCAAAAGCACAGATTTCAGCATCGCCCAATGAAATTGGTTAATTTCATCTGTAAGTATTAATGCTTTCATACTGCTCTCCTCTGACTTTCATCCTGTCTATGGAGTTATTATGCAAGCTTTAAATTAAAATAAAAGCCTATATTTATTCATATTTTACGATTATTGTAATCAATAAACTTGGGAATAATTCTTATTATAAATCTCAACTAGAAGATATTATTTATTTCATTATTTTTCAATTACTTATATTATATTTAATAAACAAGAATAATTATCGCTTTAGCCAATATTGAAATAGCCAATGACGTAAAGCGATATATTCAATCACCATTACTTTATAATGATTCTCAATTAGTGCTGGTAATAAATATCAGCATCATTACCTTCACCACCAGACTGGCCATCTGCACCAAATGAGTACAAATCAAAAGGACGGCCTTCTGTCCCTGGAGCAACATATTGTACGTCATTGTCCCAGCTGTCTTTTGGATAGCCACCTTTGACATAGCCTCCTTGTAGCCAGTTTTTTGCAGACTCAGGCTTATTTACTAATGCCCCTAAACCACCATCTTGCATGGATGGGTATTTGCCATTGTCCATTTTGTACTGATCTAAAGCACCCGCTACACTTTTGAGTGTGATTTGTGTGGTATCTACTTTGGCTTTTTCACCACGACCCATCACGTTTGGTACGATTAAAGCCGCCAACACACCTAAAATCACAATAACAACCATCACTTCAATGAGGGTAAAGCCCGATTGTTTTGCGTTTAATCCTTTGCCTTGCATGTTATTACTCTCGTTTATCTCTTTTGGGTTCAACAGGGTTAAATCATATTATTCATATTCACAATCGGTAGCATGACCGCAATCACAATGACCAACACAATACTGGCCATGACCACCAACATCAGTGGCTCTAACAAAGCCAATAAGGTCGAAATTAAAGTGGTTACTTCACGGTCTTGCATAACAGAAGCCCGTTCTAACATGCGGTCCAATTCGCCTGAAGATTCACCACTTCGGATCATTTGTACCATCATTGGTGGGAAATAACCACTGCGCTCTAGTTGTGTTGCTAAGTTCCCACCTTCGGTGACTTTTTCAGCTGCAATATTCACTGAATCACGGATGACCCAATTGTTACTGACCGCCGCGCCAATTTTCAGCGCATCCACCAAAGGCACACCTGACTTGGTCAAAATAGATAAGGTACTGGCAAAGCGTGCAGCATTAATACCTTTAGACAGCTTGCCAAACAGGGGCATTTTTAAAGTAAACCGATCAAAAGCATAATGCCCAGCGTTAGTTTTTAAAAATCTGACTAACAACATAATACCGACTGTGGCACCAACCAATAAAAATGGCCAAGCCACACGTATAAAATCACTGGCCTTCATTAAGGCAATGGTAATCCACGGCAGTGCCGCTTTGTCTTGATCAAAGGTTTTTACAATGTCTGGCACCACATAGGTCATTAAACCCATCACAATCGCGAAAGACATCAACATTAAAATAATTGGGTAGATCATGGCCCCTTGAACCTTTTTTTGCATGGCAAAACGATTTTCGGTGTAATCTGCCAATTGATCTAAAATTAAATCCAAGTGCCCAGAACGCTCACCTGCAGCAATGGTGGCAATATAGAGTTCAGGGAAACGCCCAGACTGTTGCAAGGCTTGCGCTAAAGAATGCCCTTCTAGCACTTTTGAGCGCACGGACATTAAAAGGCTTTGCACATGTGCTTTTTCGCTTTGCTTGCCTACCGCTCGAATCGCTTCTTCTAAGGGAATAGCTGCCGCCACCAACACTGCCAATTGCCGCGTCATGAGTGCCAAGTCATAAGAAGTAATACTTTTTTGAAACCAGCGTGGCTGTGCATGTTTATCTTTTTGCTCAATCGGATCTACAGCAACGGGAATTAATGCTTTATCACGTAACTGTTGACGAATCTGACGCGCAGAATCACCTTCAAGCACACCTTTCTGTTGCTTGCCTGACGCATCTATGGCGGTAAACTGATATGCTGGCATTACAATGCTCTAATTTTCCAAAAAACCCTGTTAGCGCAGTTGCGCCCAACCCTCAAAATCATTCATATTCTTAGATATAAATTGTTTGATCACTCTAACACAACTGTTCTTACAGCACGACGAAATTTAATCAGGACCCGACCGCCTTTTTATGCAAGTTTCAGATCTCGCCCCCGCCCCTATCTTTCGTGTCCGTGTGGCCGTCCCTGTACATTTATATGACTGTTTTGATTACAGTCTAAGTGCAGAACTTTATCAACGCGCTGAAGTTGGCTCACGGGTTGCAGTGTCTTTTGGTCGGCAAAATCTGGTCGGCGTGATTATGGAAAAGCTCGCACCTGATGTGCCACTCAATCCAGATATCAAGCTCAAAGCCATTACCGAACTACTTGATGAGCGCGCTATTTTAAATACACAAAGTTTAAGTTTATTGACTTGGGCTGCACAGTATTATCAATTCCCCATTGGCGAGGTGGTTCATAGTGCTCTTCCTACACTACTGCGCCAAGGTAAACCCTATAACTTGCTGGCACGGACATGGAAACTGTTAGATGCCGAAGCCGAACAAAAAGTAAAACGCTCTGAACGCCAGCAAGAAGCTTATAAAATCTTAAAACTACATCCTGCTGGCACATCCGAAAATGTGCTGAATTTAGCGGGTGTAGAAACTGCAACACTCAAAGCTTTAGAAAAAAAACAAATTTGTCGTTGCGAGTTAGAGGCGCAAGATTTTAGCCCAATGCCGATTCAAATGGCGCAAATGCCTCTGACGGCCAATCCAGAACAGCAGCATGCGATTGATAGCATTCTGAAGGCCCGCAAAAAATATCAAGCTTTTTTACTCGATGGCCTCACAGGTAGTGGTAAAACTGAAGTGTATTTGCAAGTCATGCAAGAGGTTTTAAAACAAGGCAAACAAGTACTGGTCTTGGTACCCGAAATTGGTCTGACACCACAAACCATTAGCCGTTTTCAGTCGCGCTTTCATTGCAATATTGTCTTGTTACATTCAGGCCTCAACGACAGTAAACGCTTACAAGCATGGCAGGCTGCCGAAACAGGCAAAGCCTCGATTATCTTAGGTACGCGCTCAGCCATTTTTAGCCCACTCCCTAACTTAGGGCTGATCGTGCTCGACGAAGAACATGATTTGTCTTTTAAGCAACAAGAAGGCTTTCGTTATCATGCTCGAGATGTAGCATTATATCGTGGCTATTTAGAGCAATGCCCTGTGGTGCTCGGCTCTGCCACGCCAAGTATTGAAAGCTATGCATTGGTGCAACATCAAAAGATGCAATGCTTGGAACTCAACCAGCGTGCAGGCACGGCACTCATGCCTAAAATCCACATTTTGGATTTAAAAATTGCGAAGAAGCAACATGGCATGAGTCAAGCTTTGCTCGATGAGATGAAAAAACGCCTCGATAAAAATGAGCAAGTCTTGGTGTTTTTAAACCGCCGTGGTTATGCGCCTGTGCTGATCTGTGAAAGCTGTGCATGGCAGGCCAAATGCCCACATTGTGATGCCAATTTTACCGTGCATCGTACTCCTTATCAGCATTTGCATTGCCATCACTGTGGTACGATTCATCGCATGCCTGACCACTGCCCACAGTGTGCACATACAGAACTTAAACCTTTGGGCTTAGGCACTGCCAAAGTTGAAGAACATTTAAATGAGCTATTTCCTGATTATGACGTCATTCGGGTCGATCGAGACTCCACCAGTCGCGTAGGTAGCTGGCAAAAAATTTATGACAAAATTCAGCAAAGCCAAGCATCTATTTTATTGGGTACACAAATGCTGGCCAAAGGTCATCATTTTCCTTATGTGACCCTTGTGGCTATTTTAGATATCGACTCAGGCTTATTGAGCGTCGATTTTCGGGCAACTGAGCGCACTGCTCAATTGGTCGTACAAGTAGCTGGGCGTGCTGGTCGTGGCGAGCGTAAAGGGGATGTATATTTACAAACCTTAAGACCTGATCACCCCCTATTAAACACCTTGGTCAAAGAAGACTACCGCCAGTTTGCCAAACAAACTTTACAAGAACGTGAAGCAGCACTCATGCCACCTTTTCGCTATGCAGCACTGGTGCGTTGTGAGTCCAAAAGCCAAGATCTGAACCGTGATTTTTTACAACAGCATGCAGCCTTACTTAGACAAAGTGCTGGCTTAAATGTCGATATTTGGGGCCCAATTCCAGCTCCCATGGAACGTAAAGCAGGCCGCTATCAATCACACATGGTGTTATTGTCACCAGATCGCGCCCGATTACATTTTTATCTCCGAAATTGGTGGCAAAATATGTTGCATCAAAAGCCTTCTAGCATGAAATTAACCCTAGATATTGACCCACAAGAACTCAGTTAATTTGATGCTCCTGCTTCAAAGTGACCGCTTATATTGAATGAATAAAACGAGGACAGCCTTATGTCATTACTGTTGCAAATCACCCTGTTTCTAGGAGCGTCTTTGCTCCTGGTGCCTTTGTTAAAAAGGCTGGGCATTGCAACAGTACTCGGCTATTTATTTACTGGCATTTTACTGGGGCCCAGTGTATTTAATCTGGCCAGCGACCCAGAAGCCATTCAGGAACTGGCTGAGTTTGGTGTTATTCTCTTAATGTTTATTATTGGCTTAGAGCTTCGCCCACAACGCCTATGGTCGATGCGCCAATCTATTTTTGGTATGGGAAGCCTACAAGTGGGCTTAACAGGTATCTGTTTAGCACTACTTAGCTTTGTGGCTTTACAACAAGAGATTGCCGCCAGCTTTGTGATTGGCTTTGCGCTAGCACTATCTTCTACCGCTTTTGTATTGCAACTTTTGACCGAAAAACAACAACTCAACACCACCTACGGTCAACAATCCTTTTCTATTTTACTGTTTCAAGATATGGCGGCGATTCCCCTACTGGCCATCATTCCAATGCTCGCGGGCACGCAATCGACACATCATGGGATTGCTTATTTTGCGGCCATCGTGGCGACCTTTAGTGGCTTGTTTTTATTTAGTCGCTATCTCATGCGTCCGTTTTTTCGTTTTGTGGCCAAAAGTGGCGCCCACGAACTCATTACCGCTGTGGGACTGTTTATTGTTTTGGCTGTTGTTGGCTTGATGGATGTATTGGGCATTAGCACCACACTCGGGGCATTTTTAACTGGCGTACTGCTTGCGGATTCCGAGTTCCGCCATGAACTTGAAGCCAGTATTGCGCCCTTTAAAGGATTATTGCTTGGTCTATTCTTTATGACCGTCGGCATGACTACACAATTATCGCTGTTTATCGATGCACCATGGCTCATTATTGGTGGCGCACTCTGCCTGATGTTGGTCAAAATAATCACCCTCACGGGCGTTGCACGTTATTTAAAAAACTCATGGCAAAACAGCTTAATGCTCGCCACTTGCCTGGCTCAAGGGGGTGAGTTTGCTTTTGTGGTGCTGAGCGTAGCCCGCAGTGAACAAGTGGTGAGCCAAGCCATTGTAGAACCTGTGGTCTTGATGGTAACACTCTCGATGGTTCTTACGCCGATTGCCTATTGGCTGATGAACTCGATCATCTTACCTCGCTTTAGCCAAAGCAAAGTCGCGCCTGAATATGATGATATTCCAGACCAGCACCATCCCGTGATTATTGCGGGCTTTGGACGTTTTGGCCAAATTATTGCGCGTGTTGCACACATTCAACATTTGTCTTTTACTGCCATCGATAGCAATTTAGACAAAGTCGATTTTGTACGTAATTATGGTGGCCAGCTCTACTATGGCGATGCTGCCCAACCGGAAATTTTACGGGCTGCAGGCATTGAGCATGCGCGGGTATTTGTGCTGGCCATTGACGACATTGAAGACTCCATGAATGTTGCGCGTCATATTCGCTTAAATTACCCCAACCTAAAAATGCTCGTCCGCGCCCGTGATCGACACCATGTACACTTATTGCGTGATTTAGGTGTAGAGCATATCTGGCGTGAAACCTATTTATCATCGCTGGGAATGGCTTATCACATGCTCCGCGATGCTGGTATTAATGAAGACGATGCCTATAAAAGTATTGAGCTGTTCCGTGATTATGATGAAAAGCTGTTAGAGCAACAGCAACACATCTATACCGATGAACAAAAAATCTATGAAACACACCGTAATGCCCTTGCAGAACTAGAACATTTATTTGCCAGCGATGCTCAAATGCGCCAACCACCCGCAGGGGTTGATTTACAGCGTGGCTTGCAACGTAATCGAATTGATGTAGCCCGTGATGAAAAGGATGATCTGAAATGACTTGTGTTTTACAATATTGACACCATTTAAGCAGGGTTATGGAGAATTTTATGCCTGATTTACGTCAACGCTTTTTTATTGAAGACAGCCCTGTGCGTGGTGAAGTCGTTCATCTTGAAGATGCCCTACAAACCATTCTTGCACAACGTGACTATGCGCCTGCAATTAAAATTTTATTGGGTGAAATGCTCAGTGCAACGGCGCTATTGGCCAGCACTTTAAAAATTAAAGGCCGTATTAGCTTACAAATTCAAGCTGCAGGGACATTTAAATGGGGCATGGCAGAATGCAACCATTTAGGTGAAGTTCGCGCCTTGGCCGACTACGAAGAAGACCCACACTTCACACAAGCTACCGACAGTAGCGTAGTGCTCCAGACGTTGGTTAATCCCGTGTTATTCATTAACATTGAGCCTGAATTTGGCGAACGTTACCAAGGGATTGTTCCCCTCGACAAGCCAAACCTTGCAGGTTGTTTGATGCAGTACTACGATTTGTCTGCACAAATCCCAACACGTATTGTATTGGCAAGCAATGAACAACGCTCAGGTGGCCTACTCATTCAGCTCTTGCCACGTAATAGTGAAGAAGAGCAAAAACGTGTTGATGAAGATTTGTGGCCTCGTCTAACTATGCTGACTGAAACACTAAAAGCAGATGAGCTCACCAACTTAGAAAGCACTGAAATCTTATATCGTTTATATAACGAAGAAGAAGTACGTTTACCTGAAGTTGAACTGCTTAAATTTGGTTGCACATGCTCTAAAGAACGCTGTTCAGATGCACTCAAACAAATTGGCGTAGATGCCGTACGTGAAACCTTAGAACACCAAAATCCAATTCAAATGGATTGCCAGTTCTGTAACAGCCACTACCAATTTTCTGCCGAAGAAGCACTGGGACTATTTGGCGAACATCTCAGCTAAATTCTGTCTGATCTAAAAGCGCCCTTAAGGGCGCTTTTTTTATGCCAAAACCTATACTTTAAATACAACAACAGCCTCATGCCATGCACTAAAATATTGCAATTTTTATAACACTTAAAGCTTAGAAATCACTCAAAAAAAGCCGATAAACTGCTCTTGTTATTTGCATTTGTTCTTGTACACTTTGCGCACACTGAAGGCAAAAATATAATTTCAACCTTCTTTGAATAATTAAAATGACGCTAATAAATAATGGATAATATAGATGAATAAGAAAATTATTTTGGGAGCTTTCGCTCTCTCAATAACCTGCTTTTTTCAAGTGCAGGCTGCCGATCTAGCAGGACGCTGGAAAACAATAGACGATAAAACTGGCTATGCACGTGCAGAAGTTCTCATTAGTAAACTCAAAGATGGTAGCTACACAGGTAAAATTGTGAAAGTCCATGCAATTCCCAACCGTACTGCGATCGACCATTGCGACAAATGTGAAGGCAAATTAAAAAACGCACCTTTAATTGGTCTGCCTATTTTCTCAGGCTTCCATCAAGATGATGAAAATAAAAATGAATACGTTAATGGTAAAGTCATTGATCCATTAACAGGTAATGTCTATCAAGGCAAAGGTCAACTCAATGCACGAGGCAATGTACTGACACTTCGTGGCTATTTGGGTACCACCTTATTGGGCCGTACAGTATCTTGGATCCGTATCGACTAAGACATCAGCTTCACACTGAATACTTGCATTATTTGTCTAATCAACTGACAAATAATGCCTCCCTTCCCCGCAACTGTCTCTCGTCATGCACGCCATAATGATAGTTCAACCAGCTCAATGTGATTGAGTTTTCACTTTCATATTCAGAGTGCAATATATTTAATAATTTATGTGAATTTTATATTTTTTAATCACCTGATTTACCTAGTATTTCTTTGCTTATTTAAGCTATATTAAATCCATACTTTTTTTATGCCTATCTGCTTAGGCAGATTTTCTCCTTCCTAGTGTGGATTGTTCAATTATGAAAAAGCACCCCTTCACTGCACTCATTCTCGCATTTAGCTTTGTGGCAAGCGTACCTGCATGGGCAGCCACAAGCGACCCTTTGGTGGGGACATGGAAAACCATCGATGACCGCACGGGTTATTCGCTCTCAGATGTGATTATTCAAAAAAACAAAAACAATGAGTACAGCGCCAAAATTATTAATGTGCGTAGTGTGCCTGGTGCAGAAAGCATGACCACCTGCATCAAATGTACAGGCCCAGAAAAAAATCAACCTTTGGTGGGTTTAACAACACTCACGGGACTAACTACAGACCCACACAATGCCCTTGAGTTTAATGGTGGTCATCTCCTTGATCCCAAATCTGGCCAACGTTACCAAGCTCGTGCACGTTTAATGAGTAACGGTAAACATCTGATCATTCGCAGTAGCATGGAAGGTGCAGCTGTAGGCCGAAATATCACTTGGGTTAAAAACTAAACCAAAGCCCCTGTTAAAAGGGGCTTTTTTTCACCATTTTATTCCACACAATTTTAGATAGAGCCAGCATTTAGCCCATATAATGTGACACAGATAACAATATATCTGTTTGTTTTTTATAAATTAAATTATTAGAATAACTACTCTAAAAAATACATAAAACTTAGATTAGGGATATCTATGGTTGCATATAAAAGTATATTCACTGCGCTCATTTTTTCTGTCATCAGTAGCCTCGGCTATGCCAGTGAAGATCCATTGGTCGGTAAATGGAAAACCATTGATGATCGGACTGGATATTCACGTGCTGATGTTGAAATTAAGAAAAAGCCTGACGGGACCTATGAAGGTATTATTGTAGAAACTCGTAATATCCCAGGCACCGACAAAATGGTGATCTGTAGTAATTGTCCAGGTCAATTAAAGGACAAACCATTTTTAGGCTTACCTTTCATTTGGGGGTTTAAAAACGATCCAGACAATCCTCTCGCTTATGTACAAGGGAAAGTCTTAGACCCAATTGGCGGTAAAATTTATAAAGGTAAAGCACGCTTAAATGCCTCAGGCAAACGCCTCACCATTCGTGGTTATGTCGGTGTATCTGTTATTGGTCGTAGTGTGACATGGATTAAATACTAAGCCTCTGCATACTTGAATCAAAGCCTCATTTTAGAGGCTTTTTTATTGTCATGATTTGAAACAATCTGCTGCAAATAAACACTGTTTCAGAAATATGAACGTCATACTATTGATTAAAATACAATCAATTTATAAACAACAAGTATGACGACAAAAGTCCCCAAAAATTATTATGAAATTCTGGGTGTAACACGAGAGGCTTCTGCGGAGCAGATCAAAAAAGCCTATCGTAAATTAGCTCGGAAATATCATCCCGATGTCAGCAAAGAGGATGATGCTGAAGCACGTATGCAAGAAGTTAATATTGCTTATGACACACTCAGCGATGCAGAAAAAAAACAAGAATATGACTTCCAGTTAGATCACCCAAACTTCAGCCATAGCAACGTCAACCAGACGCAAGGCAGTGACTTTACTGACTCTGCTTTTCATCACTATCGTAGCTCACAGCAGCAATCTGATTTTAGCGGTTTTGAGGATTTATTCGGTCGCTTTGGTTCAGGCTTTGGTGGTGGGCGAAATCATCAACATGATGGTGCAATGCGTTATAAAGGTGAAGATCAACATGCACGGATCGATCTAGAACTTCAGGTTGCCTATGACGGCAGTACCCAAAAATTCAGTTTACAAATTCCTACTTATAACGCTTATGGTGAAGCTGAGGTTCAGCGTAAAACGCTTGAAGTTAAAATTCCAGCTGGGCTTAAAGATGGTCAACAAATTCGCCTGAATGGGCAAGGCCAGCAAGGCATAAATGGCGGTGAAAATGGCGACTTATATATCGAAGTTCACTACCCAGCTACGCATAGTTATCATGTCGATGGCGCTCATGTTTACTGTCATGTAGACATTAGTCCTTGGGAAGCAGCCTTAGGACAAAATATTCGGGTTAATCTTCCCAATGGACGTCATGTAGATGTCAGCTTGCCAAAAAATGCCAAAACAGGCCAACAACTGCGACTGAAAGATCAAGGTATTCCATCCCAACCCGCAGGGCATTTATATTTAATCTTAAATATCGTGTTGCCCGTTGCGCAAACCGACCAACAATTACGTGCCTACCAAGATTTTGCTGAAGCATTTCATCAATTTAATCCTCGTTAGTGTTAAGGAGAAATCTCTATGACCACGATTCATTACCGCGAAGTGACCTGCAATGACAGTTCGCATATTGAAATTGTCGATGATCAACGTAGCTTCGACTTAAACCATTTTGCAGCTGCTTGTGGCCAAAGCCCAGAGTGGGTATTACAACTTTTAGAATACGATATTTTGAGCAATCGACCAGATGAACGCATTCATCAATTTTTTGGAGATGATATTTCGCGTGCGCGTCGTGCTTACCGTTTACAGCGTGACTTTAACGCCAGTTTTACCGCTGTAGCCATGATGCTTGACTTGATTGATGAAGTACAACAGCTACGCAAACAAGTCAAACAACAACATTTGCACTCACACTAACAGTGGAATGATGAGGGCTAGCACAATCCGAAGCATAGCCTATACTTTAATCAGCCAAGAGAACCATGCATCACCATGAAAATCAAAGACTGTAATAAAAAAGTAAAAAATATGTTCCCAGAATATCGAGAGCGTATCCAACAACTTCGGGAGGAAAACCCACATTTCGCCCAAATGTTTGAACAACATTGCGAGCTCGATCAATCTATTACCCAATTGGAATTAGATCCACTCAACCATTTGCATGAAGATATCGAAGCACTCAAGCGGAAAAAACTTAAACTGAAAGACGAAATGTATCGCTTACTGAAAGATGCTGTGCCGCAGCATCCGACTTCACCCTAGTTTTGGCGAGTGACGATATAGTGTGTCATACAGTAACACCCGTAAAAACACCTAGCTTACTTCGTGTCAGCGATTTAATAGTGAATTAAAAATAAGTTATGCAGGAGCACACCTGCAATGGAAATGCCATAACAACAAAGATGAATAGGGAAAATTATGATATTGAAACGTGTTCTATCTATCGCACTACTCGGTTTTTGTAGCACTCTGTATGCCAATGATATGGTTGGGGTTTGGAAAACCATTGATGAACAAACGGGCTACTCGCGTGCAGATGTCACCATCACTAAAAATAGCGATGGAAGCTATACAGGTAAAATTACTGCCATTCGACCACTGCCCTATAAAGCTCTCGTTGAAACTTGTGAAAAGTGTAAAGGCCCACTTAAAAATACCAAATTGGTGGGACTTGAAATATTAAAAGGATTTAAACAAAACCCACAACATGAAAATGAATTTGTGGGCGGGACTGTGCTCGATCCACTGTCTGGGAATGTCTACAAAGGCAAAGCTAAACTCAATCCGACTGGCAAGCGGCTCACAATGCGTGGCTATATTGGTGTCTCTGCACTCGGCCGAAGCACCACGTGGATTCGCGCAGAATAATCAACACAACCTTGGGTGAAACCTTAGCTTTCACCCAGCGTATAAACTGAAAGCAACTTTATTTTTTCACCGCCAGTTTTTCAATTTCCTTTAAAGTCTTTTTGGTTCCACTGACCGTTTGCTTAATTGGCTCATAATCCATAAACCACAGTAAATTTACGTGCTGGTCGGTTTGTTGTTGTGCCAACATATCTATTACACTTTTTTCTCCACGGCCAACCAAATGGCGACGGTAAAAATAATAAATAAGAATCAAGGTCGTCATCAGCATAATAGCCAACATGATCCAAAATCCTGTCGGAGATTTTAAGCCGGGAATAAACTCAAAGTTCATTCCATACACCCCTGTCAATAAAGTGAGTGGTGCAAATATGGCGGTAATGATGGCCAAAATACGCATGTTTTCATTGGTTTGATTGGCAATGGCTGAAAAATGTAAATCAATAGCCGCTTGAACTGCAGAGCGTAATCGAGTTGTATGCTTTTGAATTCGCTCCACGTGGCTACTTAAATCATCCACGCGTAGCAACATAATGTCTTGCTTTTCACTGCGCTTCTTACCTTTGAGATGTGAGTAATTATCAACAATTTCATCACGCAATTCTTGCAAGACTTCGATCTGCTCTTCACACAGGTTTTCAATTTGTTGAAAGGCCATATTTTCCTGCAAAAGCTGATGCCACTTAGTAAAGCGTCGATGACCTTGCAACAGCTCTTGTTGCCAAAATTCGACACGACGCGTTAATGGCACCCGTAAATCTAAATATCCATCTACCATGGTATTGAGCAAACGTAGGGCTAAATCAAGCGGTGTAATCGGGAGTTTACGCGGTTTGTGATGTTCTTCGATCGGTCGCGTCAACACCGTTTCAATACGTTGTACATAACTTTCAATTTCTTTATTGCCCTGTTCACGTACCGTCACCAAGATCTGTGGCGTCATTAAAAAGCTAATCGGTGTTGTGGCTAAGCCAAACAGGCGATCGTGCTTTTCCTTGCTAGGTGTATCCAATTTAATCTGATCATCTGGTGTAATCAGTTTACGGAAAATCAGTAGGTCATAATCGTCGAGGGCATCAAAGGCGCAAGGATGTTCTAAATTTAAAATATCACGCAAATGGTATTCATTCACCCACAGCTGAGTAAGTTGATAGAGCTCTTGTTGCCAATGCTCTGCCCGATTCACTAAATCCTCACGGGTAAAATCGAGCCAAATAAATTCAGCATCTTGATGCTCTAGCGCTGTCTTTTGGACAAAGATATGTTGCCCTGTGGGGTGCTGATAAAAATAATAGCTTTGCATGTCTCAAATTATTATGGCTTTTCTTTATGACGCATCATGCCATAAAAAAAGCCCTCAATTGAGGGCTTTTTTGTTTAGAACATCACAAGATTAAGCTTGTTCGATGTCTTTCATTGTTAACTTGATACGACCACGGTTGTCGACATCAGCAACTTGAACTTTGATCTCTTGACCTTCTTTCAATACGTCTGCAACGTTTGCAATACGCTCGTTAGAAATTTGAGAGATGTGAAGCAAGCCGTCAGTACCTGGAAGGATGTTGACGAACGCACCGAATTCAACGATACGGATTACTTTACCAGTGTAGATTGTACCTGGTTCGATTTCAGCAGTAAGCGCTTGGATTTTCGCAACAGCAGCAGAAGCAGCCGCTTTAGTTTCACCAAATACGCGAACTGTACCGTTATCTTCGATATCGATTGCAGCTTTAGTTTCTTCAGTGATTGCACGGATTGTTGCACCACCTTTACCAATCACATCACGGATTTTGTCCGGGTTGATGTTGATCACTTGGAATGTAGGCGCGTGCATAGAAATTTCAGGACGAGCGCGTGAAATCACTTGGTTCATTTCGTTCAGGATGTGCATACGGCCAGCATAAGCTTGGTTCAATGCAGTTTCCATGATCTCTTCAGTAATACCTTCGATCTTGATGTCCATTTGAAGCGCAGTAATACCGTTTGCAGAACCTGCTACCTTAAAGTCCATGTCGCCAAGGTGGTCTTCGTCACCCAAGATGTCAGAAAGAACTGCGAAACGCTCGCCTTCTTTTACTAGACCCATTGCGATACCCGCAACTGGTGCTTTAAGTGGAACACCTGCATCCATAAGTGATAGAGAAGCACCACATACAGAAGCCATTGAAGATGAACCGTTAGATTCAGTGATGTCAGATACGATACGGATCACGTACGGGAAACGGTCAGCTGCAGGAAGAACGGCTTGAACACCACGACGTGCTAGACGACCGTGACCGATTTCACGACGTTTAGGACCTGATTCACGACCCGTTTCACCTACAGAGTATGCAGGGAAGTTGTAGTGCAACATGAAGTTATCAGTTTTCGTACCTGCAAGGGTATCAACCATTAACGCATCACGTGTATTACCCAAAGTTGTTGTTACCAACGCCTGAGTTTCACCACGTGTGAACAATGCAGAACCGTGAGCACGGTCTAATACACCAACTTGTACGTCGATTGCACGAACAGTTTTTGTATCACGACCATCAATACGTGGCTTACCAGACAAGATGTTGTCACGTACTGTACGATATTTAAGATCTTCGAATAATTCGTTCACTTCGTCAGCAATGCCAGTTTCGTCATTTTCAGGAACGAATTGAGCCAATGCTTCTTCAGACAATGCATCAAGCGCTGCATAACGTTCATGCTTAACAGCAATAGTATAAGCATCAGAAATTTTCGCTTCGAATGCGTCTTTCAGTTTGCCAAGAAGTTCTTCGTTTTTAACTGGAGCAACCCAAGTTGATTCAACTGCACCAGCAGCTGCAGCAAATTCTTTGATCGCTTGGATCGCAATTTGCATTTCGTCATGACCGAACAATACAGCGCCAAGCATTTGGTCTTCTGAAAGTTCTTTCGCTTCAGATTCAACCATAAGCACTGCAGATTCTGTACCTGCAACAACAAGGTCAAGATCAGATTCTTTTAACTGTTCGTGGTTCGGGTTAAGAATGTATTCGCCGTTGATTAAACCAACACGCGCACCACCGATAGGACCACGGAACGGCGTACCTGCGATAGAAAGCGCAGCAGATGTACCTAACATTGCAGCAATGTCAGCATCCATCGTTTTGTCAGAAGAAATAACAGTCGCTGTTACTTGGATTTCGTTGAAGTAACCTTCTGGGAACAACGGACGAATTGGACGGTCGATTAGACGTGAAATTAGAGTTTCAGCTTCAGACGCGCGGCCTTCACGCTTGCCATAACCACCAGGGATACGACCAGCTGCATATTGTTTTTCTTGGTAGTTAACAGTCAATGGGAAGAAGTCTTGACCTGCTTTTGCTTTTGGTTGAGCAACTACAGCAACAAGGACTTGTACGCCACCCATTGTAATCACAACAGTATTGGCTTGACGTGCAACACGGCCTGTTTCAAGCACTACATTGTGCTGACCAAATTGGAATTCTTTACGAATAATATTAAACATCGACATGTTTTATTTTTTCCTAGTTCTTGTGAACAATTATTCTAGTGGAGACCCCTAAGGTTTGGCATTCACTCAGCTAAACACTAGCCCGCAACATAAATGACAAAGCTTAGAAGCCGACCTCACTAGAGACATTAAATACACATTTAAGACACAAAGAAGGAGCGAATCATCGCCCCTTCCCCATTATCCAACCAAGGTTGGATAGACTTTAGATTTCAGTATTACGGCATTCGACATGCAATAGTCCGAAAATCAAAGTTTAATCGAATTAACGACGTAAACCTAAAGCAGCAATCAAAGCGCTGTAACGAGTAGCGTCTTTACCTTTAAGGTAGTCAAGAAGCTTACGACGTTGGTTAACCATACGGATAAGACCGCGACGGCTATGATGGTCGTGTTTGTGTTCTTTGAAGTGACCTTGCAAATCATTGATTTGAGCAGTTAAAAGAGCTACTTGAACTTCTGGTGAACCAGTGTCGTTTTCAGCGCGAGCGAATTTTGCAACGATCTCTGCGCGATCTGCGTTTGTTAAAGCCATTCGATTTCTCCGAGATGCTTAATAAGTTACTTTTGATACAAATCAAACTGATTCTTCAAAACCAATTTGACTGCCGTGCATCACTACAGCAAGTCCAATATATTAAGGGAAAATGCCCCCGATTGCAAAAAAGTTCATCTGCTTTGCACTATTATTCATGCAAACTTTGTTTGCCTATATTTTAAACAAAATAAATCTGGCTTATTTGAACGCTTTTTTGCACAGCAGATAACTAAACTTACAAAAATATTTTAGCTCCTGTACTGAGTGTCATTTTTGCAAACAGTTCGCCCCAAAAAGATAAAAAAAAGCCTGGGCAGAACCCGGGCTTTTTTGCGCTGTAGTTTCTTCTGTTTTCATTATTATTTTATTATTTATTGTTTTATGGCGCGTTCTCGCGTCTTGTTTCTCAAACATTCCATGTTTTAAGTTGTACTTCCTTATGCGGTAGATTTTGACAGATTCAAGCTGTGAAAAAAGTCGCATTTTCCTAATTTATCTGTAAGCTATTTCGTACATTTAACACACAAACAACAAACTATTCACTAAATATTTCACGCATAAAAAAGCCCTGCAGTCTCTCCCAAAACTGCAAGGCTTAGCGGCTGTAAGTTTCCTCTTTACTTACTTCATTGTAAGTTCGCTGTCTTCACGACTTTTTTATTCTATTTGTGCGATTTTACCCAACATTCCATGTTGAGCACTTTATTGTGTGAAGCCATCTTCTCAGAAACTTATACAAAGCTCTATGCGTCAATTTCTCGAATTGTTGTAAGAAATTTCGTACAAAACAAAGCACATCAGTACCTTAAATTTAACTCAGCGTAGTAGCAACCTTGGCACTTAACCTACTACGGCGCAACGTTCGAACGCTCATTGCATTCGCCAATGACGAACGTGCAGCCAATATACTGACGACTTTTTTCGCACGTGTGATGGCCGTATAGATGAGTTCTTTACTTAGTAATTGCTGTGCATTGGCATCTAACACCACCGCGGTATGGGTAAATTCAGAACCTTGTGATTTATGAATGGTGAGCGCATAGGCCGTCTGTATGCTTTTAGGTAAGCGAGCAGCAGCGACCCATTTCTGTAAACTCGGAAAGTATACTGCAAATTGTATTTGACCTTGTTGTTGCTGTTGAAAGCAGATGCCAATATCACCATTCGACAGCCCGAGCTGATAGTCGTTATAGGTCATCATGACTGGGCGACCAACATACCACTCGCCTTGCTTCGCTTGCTGTGTAGCTTCAAGCACGCGTTGCTCGATCTGCTCATTCAGCACATTCAAACCCAGATTGCCATGCCGAATAGCCGACAACACGCGATAATCGTCAAAACGTGCAATCACCTGTTCAATTTCGGCGACATCTTTTATTTTTGGGGTCTGTTGTAAAAGGGAAACTAAAGCTTGGCAATAGCCAGAAAAACCAAACATCAGCTGATCATAATAGCGTGACCACATTGTCAGCGTAATATCACTCTCCTGCTCGGGCAGATACTGCAATTGAATCTGATTGTGCATGCTGTCCGTTAATGCGATTTCCCCCAACTCACCCGCAGGTACAAGCGCTTGCTCGAATTGTTGTAACACGCCATCAATTACACGATTCTGCTGTATAAATTGCGCCATTCGACCAATCAATTGCTCACCATCAAAACGGCGACTAGTCACCAAATGCACGTGATTTTCAGCCAATGCAGGCACTTGCTGTAGATCTGCTAAAACGGATCCCACATCCACAGAGGCCAATTGGTCGGCATCGCCCAATAAAATCAGGCGGGTTTGTGGTGCAACTGCGGCCAACAGCATTTTGGCTAAATTGAGATCTAACATCGAAGCTTCATCAACCACAATTACATCAAAGGGTAATGGACGCTTTGCATGAAAACGCGGGCGCTGTGTTTCACCTAGCCCTAACAGGCGATGCAACGTAATAGGCGTTAAACGCTTTAAATCATCACTGATTAAATCGGCCAGTTTCGGATCTGAAAATGAATTTTGTAAAGCTTCTTTCATCCGCTGCGCCGCTTTACCTGTGGGTGCTGCCATAGCAATACGAATATTGGGCAGGCTTTGATTTAAGACCGCAATAATACGCGCCAAAGTATAAGTTTTACCTGTACCAGGCCCGCCTGTGATAATACTCAGTGCTTGTGAAGCCACCATACGCATCGCTTGCTTTTGTTGCGGGTCTTCTAATAAAGCCTCTTGCTGTGGGCTTAAAGTCAAAGCAGGTAACTGTTGTTGTTTCAATGTTGCAACATACTGGGCCAATTGAAATTCTAATGACCAATAGCGATATAGATAAATCTGCTGCTGATCATATACAAATGGTGCAATCTGTTGATTAGCTGCATCTTCACTTGTGGCATATAAGCCAGCCAGCAATTGCAACTCACTTTCTGTACATGTCAGACAGCTATCACCTTGGGTCAAGGCCTGAAAAATTTGCTGTATAAAAACAGTGGCTTTTTCTCGCATTAATGCAGAGCTATGTTGTAAAGACACATATTTTGCCCAAGCCTGCATTGGCAAGTCTTTTTGATCATTTTCCACACAGTTATCCTCAAATTTATCCACAGGATAATTTATTGTTTATTTGCTACTTTTTGTGACGAATTAGGCAATATCGCGCAGTTTATCAACATTAAAATTGCCCAATATTTCATCCAATTTTTGTATAAAATCCGCTGTGGGTTGCCAATGACACACGCCATAATTAGCATCACCATTCATGCCACGTAAGTACAAATAACTCGCCCCACCCAAATGCTGCGCGATATCATAATCCTGCAATTGCACCTTCAAATAACGATGTAAGGCCAATAAATAAATGGCTGCTTGTAACCAATAACTCGAACTACTCATGTTTCGGCGGATTTCACTCAGCGTATATTCCTGCTGTGCCTTACCCAAAAAGTTACTCTTGTAGTCGGCAATGTGATAACGCTGTCCATCGAAATACACCAAGTCAATGGCACCAATTAAATAACGTGCAGAATTGGCTTCATTTAGTGCTTCAATCGAAATTCCAGCTTGCGTGAAGAGTTGTTGAATTTTTTTAATTTGCACGGGTCGATCTGACAGTGAAAGTTGAAATGGGAACTCTGGGAGATGACTGTCTGTAGACAACTGACTCAAACTAAAATCCGCATGCAATGGCGTATTTACGACCTCTTGCGTCCACTGTGTCATTAGCGCATATAAGATTTCATTTTGCATCCCTTCAACCAACACCCCAAAACCAATGTTTTGGTAAAAGCTTGTTGACTTTGGTTGATCTAAGGCAGGGCTACTCCCCAACTGTTGCGCTTGCTGAATAAATCCATCCCGCGTTGCACTCGGATCTGCTTGCTGAATATGTTCCACCAAGGGTTGTAGCAGCTTTAAAAACTGTGAAGCATCATAGCTATGCTGACTTTGAAACAGCCTCGTACATGCTGTAGGGACATCGGTATGGGCCAGCATCTGTTGCAAAATGTCATGGTTAAATGCCAAATACACACTGCGCACTAATTTATGCTGTTCCTGCGTATGGATAAATTCACCAAAAGCCTGACGTACCGCATGATCCAAAGGCGCGGTCAGCGTTATATACGCAGATTTCCATGCCTGTGCAAACACTTTCCACACATCAAAACTGTCTTGCAATTTTTCACGTAGCTCATCCAGTAGCTGTGGGCCATCATTTTTAAAACGTCTTAAGATTTCCAATGGCCATGCAGCGGAATCTTGAAAATCAATTTGCTCATACACACTGTGTAAGAATGTTCCCGCCACCGTTCCTTTTGGAAAGTTTTGCTTAATCCATGAAACTCCCAAAGCGCTGTACTGGATTTCACTTTCTTGGTCTTGTTCATCTTCAGCACTGTCTTGCATCTCAACTTGATTCGCCAGCTGATCTTGGGTGCTTTGGCGGTAGGATAAATGCTGTGATAAACCAGTAAAACTGGTATTGCTCCGCGGGTAAAACCGCGCCTCAGGCAACGGCAAAGCCTCTAAGACTTGCGAAGTCTGCTCATGTGCAACCGAAATGAGGTCTGGACATTGTTCAAGCAATTCCTGCTGCATGCAGCCTGCATGTTCAAAATGATTAGGCGCAACACCACGCCAAAACGGCAAGCTGTAGACAGACTTATGATCTTGGGTTCTAAACATGGCATAAATGCGATAACTGGCACGGGTTAATGCCACATACCAAAGACGATGTTGCTCTGCGATACTTCGTGCATCACTTTGTTCTTTTTCTGCTTTTTCAGCATGCCCACTAATGTTAATCACACGGTGCTTTTCATTGCCTTGCCCATCAGCAAGGGGTTGCTCTTCGTATGAAAAAATTAAACTATTATCTGCCTTCTTTCCACCATCAGCATTGAGTAAAAAAACGACTTTAAACTCTAAACCCTTCGACTGATGGATGGTCATCAGTTGCACTCCTTCAGCATTACTTAAAGGCCGCTCTAGCTCCCAGTCGCGTTGCTGTGGCGCCTGCAATTGCTTGAGATACCAGTGATGTAAATGCTGTGCACCTTGCAAGTGTTCGCTTTGTGCACTGAGTAATTCTGTCAAATGACGTAAATTCACCACATCCCGCTCATTATTCAAACTCTGTAGCGCGACAATGCGCTCCCAAATTTTGAAATAGTTGAGACAATAATGCCAAGCTGGCAAGAAGCCCTGATGTAACCAAAGCTCTCTAATGTGATCAAATTGGGCAATATAGTGGCTTAAATCCAACATTTGCATGTCATCACGCCACAAATCGACCAACTGTAACCCCATCAGACGTCCCAATAGCGCACGTTTCACTTTGGCTTCTTGATACGGCGTTAAAATTGCATTTAACAGTGCAGCCACATCTTGGGCAATCTCACTACTAAATACACTCCGTTTGGCTGAACGATTGACTTTAATCCCCAAAGCCAAAAGTGATTTTTGTACCGCATTTAATGCAGAATGGCCTGCCGAAAGAATGGCGATATCTTCTACTGCCAATGCCTCACGAATTGTTTCTCCATCCTTGAGCGACTGAAAATACAACTCACCTTGCTTGGCTTGATTGAGTAAATGCTGAATTTGCCACGCCACTTGCGAGGCTTCATCGGCTGGTCGCTCTAATTGCACCCAACGTAAGGGCGCAGGATTGATTTGCCCTGCATCATATAAATCTGGATGCGATGCACCTGCACTAATCGGCACATAATGCACATCTTCACCAAAATCCATTTGCCGTTGAAATAAGGCATCCACCACATCAACCAATGGGGCAATCGAACGGAAGTTTTTGGTTAATTGATAAAACTGGCCTTGCTTACGATACACATCATTGCGTGCCTTTAAAAAGGTCAGCATATCGCCACCACGGAAGCCATAAATGGCCTGTTTACGGTCACCCACCATAATCATACAGCCCTGCTGTAAACGCGCAGGATGACGCCAAATCTCTGCCAGCATGCTGTCTTGATCTAGGTTGGTGTCTTGAAATTCATCGACCAAAATAAGCGGATAGCGCGCATGCACAAAAGCCGCAAACTTTTCCCCTTGCTCGCCTTGAAGCGCTTCCGATAAGGTTCGAATTTGCTGTGCAAACGTGGTTTCACCTTTGCTTTGTAGCATTTGCGGTAAGCGTTGCTTCGCTTGTAGCGCAATAAAATACTTCAGATAAGCTTCGAGCCCTTGCAAATTGGATTGGCATTCCTGCAAAGTAGCAAAGACCTGCCCCAATGCCACAATGACTGGATGCTGCTGAATAATAGTGAGTTCATCTTCGGTGAGTTTTTTCTTGCCAGTGGCATTTCGTGGATCAAGCTTGTCTACAAACTGCTTCAGCTGTGTCAATACGTCCGTGTTTGAGGCAAATAATACACTCACGCCATGCGTTGCAACATCGTCTAAAAGAGGCTTTAATTCCTCCAGTACAAGCTCAACAATCGACCATTTGGACCATGGTTGCAGTAGCCATTTGGCATAGTCACCATTTGGCGTAAACTGCTCTAAACTCCGAATTTTGTCTAAGTCCAATGTGCTTAATGCACTGACGGCGTGTTGCAATGCGGTCAAATCAAACTCAGGTTGCTCTACTGGCAACAACTTCGCCGAACTAAAATTTAAGCTTTTTGCAATCAGCTCGGCATAATGATCGACTGATTTCAAATTTTGACGTTGTATCAGTAAATTAATGGCATCTTGTGATTGTTGCTGAATCCATTCACGCAAGGTGTCATGCACCAATTGTTGAATATACACGCTGTCATCATTGGTAATTTCAGCACGTTCAATTTTGCCACTTTCAAAGGCGAATTCACGAAGTAGGTTTTGGCTAAAGCTGTCCAAGGTCCCCACAAATAGTTCATCCAGCTGATCCAACACCAATTGCAAGCGATCACAGGCATAGCCTATCTGATGTGCATGACGTTCTAAAATCACTTTCACCAGCTCATCTTTTTCAGCTTCAGCTTTGACCTGTATTACCGCCACTTGTGTGCTTCTTAAACTTTCAAGCAGACTCAACACTTGATATAAACGCTGGCGAATACGGCTTTTTAATTCTGCCGCCGCTTTTCGGGTAAATGTGGTTGCAATAATTTGTCGCGGTAAATATTTTTCCAACAAAATACGCACCATCAGGCTCGATAAGGTAAAAGTTTTACCCGTACCCGCCGAGGCTTCTATCCAATGTAAGCCCTGAAAATGCATGTTGCGGATTGGATTTTCAATTTCCTGAATATTCATCATTTACTCCGCAGTTTGATGCTGAAAAATCGGCTGATACAGTGCATAGGCAAATAATTCACAGCAATGCTCCAGCAACTGTTTACTGTCCTGATCACGTAATATAAAGGCCCAATCCAGATGTGCCTGATTGGCTTCATCGAAGCGAATATCAAAAGCACTATAATCGCCTGCAGCCGTCCATTTTTGTTTTAACTGTTCGATTTGCTCAAGCACTAAAATGCCTGCCTTTTTTTCAATCCAGCGCACACCGCGCTCATTGCCTTTACCATTATTTTCTAAGGTAAATGCACCACTTTTTTCACTTGCCAGCAATAAATTGGCCGGTAAAACCAAAGGCCGTTGTTGTCCATAGCGCCAAGCCTTAAGCCACGCTTGAATGTGCACGCGCGCTTGCGCAGGTGATATCCCCTGACAACACACCGTAAGGTCGCCACATACTTCTATACGTTGATAGCTTTGTGTATCTTGCTCGGGCAAGCTATGCAACCAAAGCAAATATTCAAGCCAAATTTGTGCACGGCGACGCCCTCGGGCACTCGATGCTGTCAAGCTCACCCACGTTTGTACAGGCTCGGCAGGTACAGTAATTTGCATTTGTAGATTGGTTTCTAAGCTCAACATGCGCTGAGTCACTGGCGTTAAAGTTGCATCATCGCTCTGGGTCACGGCTTTCACTCGCTCCAGCAAAGCTTCATGCTGTTGTAGGCTACTATTCCAAGTCGCCTCTTTTAATTTGCCCACAGGCAATTGATCTAACAGTAAGTCTTCGCTCGCAATTTGCGTCGACTGCAATAAGCTATTGCGTACAGCATATTTTTCTAAACCATCTAAAAGTAAAGGCTCATCCGTAGCCAAACTGTCCTCAGGTTTAGGGTTTACAATGCCTAAGGTTTTTAAATAGAGCTCGGCAGGAAAAGTGACTTGCTTGATCCACTGGCTACTATCTAGCTGTAAATCAGCGACTTCCGTCGGCTTAAGGGCTTTGCTGGCCCATGCAGTACGCGCACCCTGAGCCTGTTGTAGTTGCTGTGCCACATGAAACCAGTGGTCTTGATAGCGAATCTTTCGCTCTTGGCGAGTGTGAACAAAATTCTGCTGTTCAAACGGTTGTAGACTGTGAATGCGATACAGAGTTTTTAAATTATCTGGCACTTCAATGCCACTATCCAAAGTAGTCAGCAGAGGCAAAGTGCTCTCTGCACGCCCTCCCTGAACGATCACGGCCAAATGACGAATAAATTCTTGCACCACACTCGATGGCTCGCGTATTTCACCATCATTGACATCAAAGCCATTATAAAACAGCCATAAATTATCTTTGGCCAACAACAATGCATCTAAAAATGCGCCTTGTTCATCATCTAAACGTGAACGGTCACCCAAGTGCGATTTCAGCACATCCATTAAGTCAAAAGGCAAACGCACCTGACGGCTTGGGAACTTCCCGCTGTCTAAGTTCAGCATCACAATCAGCTTATAGGGCAAGGGACGAATTTGCCCCATTTGGCTAAAAGTAATTTGACCAGTCGGCACAGCCTGATCCATTTGGCTATCAATAGTATTTTGAATTTCTTGTAATAAGTAAGGCAAAGGCAATTGCATGTCTTTGAGTAGCAGTTGCTCCTGCGGGCCCAGCTCTCCATCTTCGGTATAGTACGACAGTGTAATTAAAGTAATATATTTACGCAGTGTATCGCGCACTGCTTTTAAGGCTGTGACGCCATGTTTTTGGTACTGATCTAAATCACGTAGCAATAAATGTAACCACTCTTCAACATTACGTTGAATGCCCATCTCATGCTCTACCAGCCAATGGCGACGTTCGGCAAAATCTTGATACATCGTGATCAAGATATTGATCAACTCAAAATCTTCTGGACGCACATAGGCATAACTTAAAGTATCTTGTAGCATGACATGCTCAGGCACTGCTACGCCAAGTACCAAACGGTCTAAGGCAAATTTAAAACTGTAACGATAGTCCTGATCATTGGCAGCCAAACTCCGTTTTAAATGTTCCTCGTCTAGGCCTCGCTTAAATTTGGCATCACTAAGTAATTCAATCATACGTGCTGCTTGATCGGTGCTCAGCGCATAACGGGTTTGCACCGCACCTAAATTCAGCCAATCTGCAAAATCTTCTAGGCTAAAGCGACCTTGGCCTAACTGAATTGGCCCAAGTACAGCACGCCATGCATTTTGTGTATCCAACTGTGGTACACCTGCAATTTTAACAGGCAAATACACACTGTCTTTACGCGTCTGCTGTGCAGTATTTTCAAAGCTCTGCTCTCGTGGTGGCGGTGCAAATACACTGCGAATAAGCGGTTCAAGCTCTTTGAGCTGCGGACTTAACACCAAAATATCATTGGGCTGACGAGGCTGTTCTGGCGTGCTCTGTGATAGCCAATGCACCAATTGATCTTTGAGCACTTCCAACTGACGCAAAGATGAATGGCAAACATGCAGTTGAATCGAATCATCTTGTTCCAACAATTCAAATGATTCAGGTTCTGGCTCAGCCAAATTTAAAATATCAGACTGTAATTTCCCCAGTAAATGCGCTTCATAATCCATTGGAAAAAGGTCATGCCACTCTTCATCTTGCTCACCTGCAGCCAAATTGACCAGCAATGAAAAGTGATCTCGGGCTTGCTTGCCAAAACGAGTCAACAGTGGATGTCTGGAATCTTTTTGTTGTCCATATTCCAGCGTGTATTTTTCAAAAAATGCGTCAATTTGTGCAGTGGTTGCTTCAGGATTTTTTTCTTGAAAGCGTTGTTTGAGTTTTACGTCATATTGCTTTTTCCAGTTGGCATCTACGGTGTCTGCCCAGTACTCTTGCGATGGATTGAAGTGCAAAATCAACACATCCATATACTGCCCCAAACGACGTAAAAAACTCAGCTGGCTCGGAGGCAAATCCAGTACTGTAAATAGCACCACCTGTTTAGGCAACGCTTGTAAAGCTTTGACACGCTGTGCAGGATCATCCATCACTTGCCAAAAGTTTTGATCAATACTTTGCATTAACTCAAAGTCAGCATGAAATTCGCTATGCCACAACCAGCGTTGCCATTGCTCAAGTTGTTCGGCTTGTGCCAAAGCAAAGCTTGAAATTTGCTGCTGTTGTACTTGCTCTTCTTTGCTGTCCAAACCAGGAAACAAAGGCCTTGGCATAAAAAATTGCTTATCCAAATCCAGTGGCTGATTGTTGCCCCAATCTTTCAGCCAATTATGTGCACAGTCACAAGACTCGCCCTGCGCATGTTGTTTTAAACAATGTCCACGGTATTCCATATAGTTACTAAATAAACGTGAGACTTGCTCCGAAACCCAATACAACATACCTTGCTTTTTGAGCTGTTGCTCCGTGCTATCACTCAGTCTGGACGCGCTGTCATACATACGTTGCACAATGCTATGTAAAGGGTGATCTACAGACAAAGGATTGTTTGCCTGCTGAATAAAGGGTTTTAAAATTTGATAGGTACGCCATTTAATAATTAAGCGTGGAATATTGGCTTTCCGTACTTTTTCTTTATCATCCAATACTGCCTGATAAGCAAACCATTGAAAGGCACGGATCCGCTGATGAAACATGGTATTGGCGCTAATACCTTGTTGTTCTGATAATTTTGTCGTGAGCCACGTTTGCACTGCCATAGAAGGCACAATAAAATGTTGGGTCTTGAGTGCGGCCAAGGGCGAAGTTTCAGCTTGATGGCCTGCTTGAATCATGGCTTCTAATAAGATTTCAACACGCTGACTTTGTATGACGCGAATAGCCATGTTCTCTCCACTCAATAAAATACGGACGCTGCAAAACGATAAAGATTATTTACTATACTTTTATGGCTGTCTATGCGAATTTGAAAACAATATTCAGTATAAAAATCAATTTGAAACGCGTATCTTAAAGTACATTAGCGATCAATACCTTTGATGAGCGCAGAAGGATCTTCACCATGAAAATAGACAATGTTCCAGACTCCATTGATCCAAGCTTAGATTTGGAGGCCATCCGCCAAGAATGCCTAGAGCTGGTAAAAAAACGTGCTTACCTCTCTGCTGGGGTTGCCGTCATTCCCGTGCCTTTTTTAGATGTCGTGATTGATGTCGGTATTTTGTCGCTCCTCATTCCAGAGGTAAATGCACGCTTTGCGCTCGCGCCAGAGCAAATTAGCGTGTTTGACCCAAAAACCAAACAAGTCCATTGGAACGAACTACGCAAACGTGGTGTAGAGTTCTCTGGTTTAGTCGTTGCCCGCACAGCAATGAAAAAATCACTCAATAATGTTGCGGCCAAATACATTACCAAACAAGTAACTAAATTCATTCCGCTCGGTGGCCAAGCCATTGCAGCCACTTTGGGTTATATAGTGATGAAAAAAGTGGCAGATGCCCATGTAGAAGATTGCTACAACTTAGCCAAAAGCATTCAACAAAAACAAATTGCACAGCAAGGTAGTACAACCATCTAATTCGTCCGCTCTTCAAATACATGCTATCGCATAAATGAGCAGGTCGAAATTGATTGAGCACTTGCTCTACACACATAGCGCAGTGCTGACAAAAAAATAAGGGCTAAGCTCTCGGTTAGCCCTTATTATTAGATGTTATTTCATTCCAATTTAAGTACTGTTTTTAGTCTATTTCATCGCGGTACAGCACAAGACTTACTCAACCTTCAATTGCTTTAAGATCGCACGTAGCACGTCTAAGCGTGCAGTATTTTTATCATCCGTTGCAATCACATGCCATGGCGCATACTCCGTATTCGTGCGCTCAAACATGTCAGCAGCCGCATTTAAATAATCATCCCAATGTTCCCGATTACGCCAATCTTCTGGTGTAATTTTAAAGCGTTTATGGGGTGTTTCTTCACGCGCTTTAAAGCGTGCCGCTTGCTCATCTTTACTGATCGCCAGCCAACACTTCACCACAACGGTATTGCTGTTCACCAGATCTCGCTCAAAACGATTAATTTCATCATAAGCACGTTGCCACTCGATCGGGCTCGCAAAGCCTTCAATCCGCTCTACCAATACACGCCCATACCAAGTGCGGTCAAAAATGGTGATCTTTTCACTCGGCTGAATTTTGCTCCAAAAGCGCCATTGATAAGGTCGGCGCAATTCATATTTTTCAGGCGCGCCAATGGTATAAATTTCGTATTCACGTGGATCTAATTTTTTTACAATTCGTTTAATTGCGCCACCCTTGCCTGCAGCATCCATACCTTCAAAGGCAATCACCACATTTCGGCTATCAAAACGCAGTGCTTTCGACACCTTTTTGCTGAGCTGTTTCAGTTCTTGTTTATATACATCTTTCTCCATAACATCTGTTGCAGGCTTTAATAAAGCTTCTGGAATCGTCGCTTGTTTCCAGCGACCTTTGCCCTGCTTTAAGTGTTCTGGGCAATGTTGTATCGCTCGTAAAATATATTGTGCAAATTGCTGATCACGTTCTTTTTCATCTTCACAATCAATCAAAAACCAATCTTGGGTAAACCTCTGGCGTAGCTTTTGCAGATTGTCATATTGTTTTTTATTTCGCCAATCTAGTCCGTGTAATTTATGCCAATGCACTTCACTCGGGTCCATCGTATCTAAACGCTTTTGCAAAGATTTCCAAGACAGATCAAACCAGACTTTAATCACATCGACATTATTATTTTTTAAGTCTTGTTCAAAATTGCGCATGTTTTCGACATATTCATCAAACATGGTGTCATCCATCGGCTGTGATACATGCATGGCCGTGGTCAGCAAATCACTATACCAATTGCCAAACATCACCATCATTTGTCCTTCAGCTGGAATTGAGCGTGCATAAGACTGCCAAAAGGTTTCTTTATGATTAAACGTTCTCGGTGGATCAGCTTTCACCTGTAAAAATCTTGGATCTAACCATTCTCTGAGCTGTTTAACCGCCTCACCTTTCCCTGCCAACTCAATGCCACTCACGAGAATCAACTGACTTTTAGCATTGGTTTTAGCACGGCTGTCTTTCAGGGCATATTGAGCTTCAATCAGTGCCAACGATAATTGTTCTTCATCCATCAACTGAAATTGGTTTTGTTTTGTCGTCATTTTCTATTCGATACTTTATGATGATTTTTTCCAGTATAGCCCTAGTTTTTAATTTTATAGAAGTACCGAAAAGCGCTTTTAGCCAGCAGTTTTGAAGCATTTTGCAACCAACTGGCTGCACGCTCTACATTTTTCCTGCAATTTGTCATAGCAGCTCATCTCAAGTGCAGCTACTATGTGGTGAACTTGAAAATAATTGAGACACACAATGTCCAAGCTGGCTGTTTTAGACGATCTTTTAGAACTTTATATCCAACTGAACTATCATAAAAACCCTGAGATCCAACAACGCTTGGCCGACGTACAGCTTTGGCAAAAAACACGTATGCAGCGCACCCATGCACAACAATTTGCGGAAAAACAAAATGTACTCATGGCCGAATATTTTTTAAATCGTTTATATGGTGGCCCAGACTTTGATGCCCTTGCAGAGCAAATTGCACGCTTGACCAAATATGCACACAAAGCAGAAAAACTCATTCCAGATAACGCAATTAAAACTGGTACATCAGGCGTCGCTTTAGCTATTTTAGCCGTACAGCTGGACGAACAAGTCGCCATGCAACTACTACAAGACTACCATCCAAACGAACCCTTGACCGATGAAATGATGCGTCAAGCTTATCTCAAGCTCAATCAAAGTGATGACCGCCTAAAACAATTAGCCTTACTCGATGAGCTTGGCAAAAGCCTAGACAAATATATGCGTTCCTTCGTGGTCTACACGGCATTTAAAATGTGTAAAGGTGCGGTCACTAAATATCGTTTTGAAGTCATGTATGACTTTATGCAAGATGGTTTTTCGGCAATGAAGCCCTTAAAATCTGCAGAAAAATTTGTGAAAGAATTTACCGCAACTGAACGCCAAATCGTTGCGAAAGTGCATGCTGGTGACCCCAACCCCTTTCAATAATTTTGGGGCAATGTCAAAGTAAGCATCGCATGAAATCAAGATAATTCTGTATATTATTCATAACAATTGCTTGATGATTGCTGTACAACGCACGAGAATCTGTCATCATGCATGCAATGATGAATTAACCCTATTTTGAAGTTAGGAGTGACTTAATGTCTAATGAAAATCAAAAGCCTGCTCAACCTGAAACTGCAGCACAAAATACAGACAAAGTCAGCCCATTCTTAACCGAATCTCTGCCTCAAGGTGCGCCACAAGGCCAACAACAGTCTCTAGAACAACGCCTTACCGATACACCAGTAACAGGCACCATTCCAAAATACAATCTACCTCGTGGCGCCAATACAGGTAATGTTGGCGCAACAACGCACTTCGGTTATCAAACTGTCAACAGTGAAGATAAGGCACAAAAAGTGGCTGAAGTTTTCCATTCTGTTGCTGCCAAGTACGACATTATGAATGACCTGATGTCTTTTGGTATTCACCGTCTTTGGAAACGTTTTGCAATTAACATGTCTGGCGTACGCCGTGGTCAACACGTGCTTGATATTGCGGGTGGTACAGGTGACTTAGCCAAAGTTTTCAGTCGTGAAGTCGGCCCTACAGGTCATGTCGTTCTTTCAGACATCAACGAATCAATGTTAAACGTTGGCCGTGATCGTTTAATTGATGCAGGTTGCACGAACGTTGATTTTGTCTTGGCCAATGCGGAAACTTTAGAGCCTTTTGCAGACAACAGTTTTGATTTACTCACCATTTCATTTGGTCTACGCAACGTGACTGATAAAGATGCCGCTTTAGCCGCAATGTACCGTGTGTTAAAGCCAGGTGGCCGTTTATTGGTACTCGAATTTTCTAAACCTGTGTTTGAACCTTTCTCTAAGCTCTACGATCTTTACTCATTCACGGCACTTCCGATTATGGGTAAAATCATTGCGAATGACTCAGAAAGCTATAAATATTTAGCAGAATCAATTCGTATGCATCCAGACCAACATACTCTAAAAGGCATGATGGAAAATGCAGGCTTCCAAAACTGTGATTACCATAACCTCACAGGCGGTATTGTTGCAGTACATCGTGGCTTTAAACTTTAATTCGGTTTTTTAAGGTTCCATTATGTGGTCAATTCTCGCACTCGGCGTAGTGGAAAGATTGATTCATCATGTTATTGATCTGGATGCCATTACGCGCATCCAGTTCAACGCCTTGCAAGGAAAAATGCTCCGCGTCGTGATGGACTCACCTAAACTTTCTGTCGATGTTTTTTTTGATGACGGAAAAGTTCGTCTCGAAGCCACCGCAACAGGACACAGCAACGCGCCATCCATCTTTGAGCAGCGCCCTTTTGATCCACAGAATACTGTGATCGAAGCAACAGCAACCTTGCATGTTGAAAATGCAGTTGCTGCGCTTAAACTGTTGCTTGCTGAAGATGTAGGCACGATTCCTGTACAAGGTGATTATCGTCTTTTACAAGAAATTCAGCGCATCATTCGCCAAGCAGAGCCAGATTTAGCAGCCCACCTTTCGCCATTGATTGGTCCTGCCTTAGCACATGAAATTGCTAAAATTCAATTGGCACCAAAACACTTAAAACAATCCTTCCAAAGCCAACTATTTTTTGCTGAAGACTTCCTCAAAGAAGACCTCCATGCACTTGCACCACGTTGGCAAATGGATGATTTAAACCAAGATACACGCATTTTAAATCAAAATTTGGATCGTGCCGAAGCTAAGATTCAGCAACTCCAAAATCAAATTGATGCATTACACACCCCCACTCAACCCTAGGTAAAACTTATATGATTCCGCATTTGAGACGTTTAATCGACCTTTGGCGCATTGCCGCGCACTATAGACTCGACACGTTATTCCCTGCGGAAGAGTTGCCTGAAAAAGCACGCCATGTGTTAGGGTTGATTCGTATGCATCCTGCGGCGTGGTCGAGTCGCGAACGCAAAAATCCGCTGAAGCTCAAAATGGCTTTAGAGGAAATGGGGCCTTTGGCCATTAAGCTTGGCCAGCTGCTCTCTACCCGTCGTGATCTCATTCCACCCGAAGTATTGCAACAACTGGTTTTACTGCAAGACCGTGTCAAACCCTTTGACAACAATGTTGCGAAAATGCGTATTCAGCAATCACTTAAAGCTGATGTAAATACCTTATTTGCACGTTTTGATGAACAACCTTTGGCAGCAGCATCCATTGCCCAAGTGCATACAGCTGCACTACATGATGGTCGTGAAGTCGTGGTCAAAGTCACACGCCCAGGTATTCGCAATCAAATTTTACAAGACTTTGAAATTTTAGAATGGCTCGGTCATTTTTTAGAAAAACGCTTAGAAGCTGCCCGTGCACTGCACTTGTCTGAAATTATTCAAGACTATCGACAAATTATTTTAAAAGAATTAGACCTCACCTTAGAGGCTGACAATACCCGTCGTATGCGCCATTACTTTACAGGCTCAAGCATGATGTATGTGCCTGAAGTCTATATGGACAGCAAAGACGTGATGGTGGAAGAGCGCATTACAGGTGTGCCAATTTCAGATATTGCAACTTTTGAACGTCTAGGTATGGATCGTAAAGATTTGGCAGAAAAAGGTCTGACCATTTTCTTTACCCAAGTCTTTCGGGATAATTTTTTCCATGCAGACATGCATCCAGGCAATGTCTTTGTTGAAACGATTAATCCTGCAAATCCACGTTTTATTGCGCTGGACTGCGCCATTATGGGTGAGTTATCTAAACATGACCAAATGACCGTAGCACGCATGCTACTGGCCGTCATGAATAGTGACTTTATGCAACTGATTCAAGTGGTACATCAAGCAGGCTGGATTCCACCAGGCACAGACCAAGATGCTTTAGCACGAGAAATGCGTCGTACTGTTGGCCCAATGGTCTCTAAACCAATGCATGAACTGGATTTTGCGGGCATCTTGATTGAAGTGATGGATGTGGCTCGTCGCTTCCATTTGGAAATTCCACCTCAATTAATGCTGTTGCTTAAAACCTTAGTCCATGTGGAAGGTTTAGGCACAGATTTATATCCAGAACTGGATATTTGGAGCCTTGCAAAACCAATTCTAACGGATTGGATTAAAACCCAAATGAATCCACAAAAAAACTTGAAAGAGTTAGGACAAAAAATTCCCGACTTACTTCTAGGGGCACAAGATTTACCTACCTTACTCATTGATAGCTTAAATGGTCTCAAAAACCAATCCGCTTGGAATGCCAAACAATTACATGAGATTCAAACCATACGTTTACAGCTCGAACAGCAACAAAAGCGTAGTTGGATCTTCGGTAGCTTCATTGCCATCTTCTTAGCGATTGCCGTTATTTCTCCGTGGTATATCTCTGTTCTTCTTATTGCACTGGCAAGCTTATTATCTCTTTGGCGAATTTTTAAATAATTTAAAACCAGTATGTTCAGCAAATCATGTGCTGAACATACTGGTTTTTTGTGACATACATCGCAGAATTCAATTAAAGCCTTATAAATATATGTATTTGTAATTTAAATATTTTTTATATCTATTTTCACGGTATTTTTATCTTAATTTTAAAATACGAAATCCAATCAAAATAATACCTGTTAATATTTAAAACAAAATATTTAGATATTTATCCATAAAAAAACATATTAATCATAACTCAATATTATTTTATCTTTCTCATGATTATTACTTTTTGTATATTTTTTGTTTTTTTATTTGATATAAGTTACATCACGTAACCCTTCACTTCGAGATTCAAAATAATGAAGCATAAAACATTAAAACTGTCTGTCTTATCAATTGCTTTAACTTCACTATTAACTGCATGTGGCGGTGGCAGTAGTGATGGGGGAAGCACAACACCTCCAGCTAATGTTCAAGGTCGTGCAATTGATGGCCCATTATCTGGAGCAACTGTTACTTTCAATGATTGTAATAATGCTCAAACGACAACTGATGCGAGCGGTAACTTCACCTTCCCAACTGGATGTAGTAAAAGTCTTGTGACGATTACAGGTGGTATTGACACAGCGACAGATCTACCTTTCACGGGCGAACTTAAAGCACCGCGTTCAGAAGGCGCGCAAAATAAAATTGTTGTTTCGCCAATTACAACATTGATTCAAGCAAGCGTAGCCGCTGGTGCCTCACCTGCCCAAGCAGCTCAACAAGTGGCAGTGGCATTAAACTTAACTGGGGTAGATTTACTTTCCGCTGACCCTATGACGAATCAAGCACTTTATGCGAAAACAGTAGCTGTACAAGAACTAGTAGAACAAATTCAAACGGCAGTTGCTGGGCTTGGAGGATCAACATCTCAAGCTGATCTAACAACAAAAGCATTTACTGCACTACAAGCAGCTTTAACTTCATCTAGTGCACCAAACAGTGGAGCACTTACAAGTGCTGCAACTATTTCAGCTGCTTTATCTGAAACAGTCGACGCGGTAAAAAATGATTTACCACAAGCAACTCAAGATAAACTGGAAAATGTAAAAGAAAATTTAAGTGCATTGACAAGCAGTGTTATTGCAAACAATGTGACAAAAATTGAAACCGCAATTACAAGTGTCCCAGCAGCGACATTTAATAACGGTACAGACAGCATAAAAACTGCTACTCAATCAGCAATTGTTAGTACAAAAGAATCTGTTGCAACACAGCAAATCATTGAAGCCTTAGCCCCTGTACTTACTTCAGCGCCAGTAAGTGTGGCTGAATCATTAAAAGAAATCAGTGCTGCAGTCGCTTCAAATAATTCAAGCTCTGCTTCAACTATTTCAACAGCCTTAGATCAAATCCAAACTAATGTTGGAACAGGTGTAATTAATGTTGCAGATATTAAAGATACTGTGACCAAGGCCAATGACTTCTATGCAGATTACTTAAAGTTAGAAGGATTTAGCATTCAATCTACAAGCTATACACCGACCGCGTTAAACGCAAGTTTAGCTACCCCTATTAGCGTTAGCTCTATCAACAACTTACTTGTAGGCGTGAGTGGCGTTGGCAAATACAACACCACTGGAATTACACCAATCACAACAGGCGCTGCCTTAAAAATTGCTGTTGATGCCAAAGAAATCACGATTACCGCAGATAAACTTAATCTAGAGTTCACAGCAGGTACGCTTACCAAAGCCGTGATTCCATCCGGTGCAAAAGTAGACGTTAAGTCAACATTAAATACCGTTGCTTCAACAAACTTCACTGTTGATTCTGAAAAAGATGTTTTATCAGGCAACAAAATTGCATTGAATACAACCACTTTAAGCTCTTTATCCCCAAGCGTGGCATCACAATTGACAAAATTTAGCTTGAAGGACAAAACAGCAACACTCACTGCAGTTATTTCAGCAACGCCTGTTTTTGCGATTACAAAAGCAGATAACACGCCTGCACTTGCTTCTAAATATACAGTTGGAACTGTAGATGGCTCAGGTATCTCTGCTAAATTCAAAGTTACCCAGTAATAAATAGCAAAAGAGCTGCTATATGCAGCTCTTTTTTTATCATATAGGAACACATATGAAAAAAAACTACGCTATTTGGGGCCTAAGTCTTTTTACATCGACTACAGTTATAGCCGCACCCAATGACCCTTTCTTAACTGCAAAAGACTTTAATGCAAAACATAATGTAGCATTGCAAATGACCTTTGCTATTGATGCTGTCAATGACACCATCGATTTTCTAGACATGCGACAAAGCGAAGGTATTACGGACAAATCTGCGGGTGATTACCAAGGTTTTCATCTTGGGGCAAGCTACCAGATTAACCCACAATGGTCAGTTGAAGGTACCTATTGGCATCGAGAAATTGACTACAGCCAAGACACCAATAAAATTGACAGTGGTTTAATTGCAGCGCGCTATACCCCAGCATTAAATTTAAATAAGAATGATGCACTCACCTTCCGTGCAAGTCTTTGGGGAAATACTGCAAACACCTTAACCAAATCCACCCCAACAAAAGTTAATCAACGTACATTCCAAAATGTAAAAGTTGAAGACCCACAAGATCTTCAACTGCAACTTGATGGTATTTTCTCACGTAAGCTCGACCCAATGAATCAGCTGAATGCTTTTGTTAGTGTGGGCTACAGTAAAGTGGAAGTGAGTCAGCTCCAAGTTCAAGCAATGCAACAAGGCTGCTTGATGAATGTCAACATCAACTCAAACAACCAATATACAGGCAACTTAGCCAAGCCCTGTCAAAATGGTGGCATCACCGTTAATGATTTAGCCATTAGTGGCAATGCCAATGAGTTCGGCCTTGAGATTGATAAAGACTTAAATTACGACAGCTATTTCACTAATTTAGGCGCATCGTGGAACTGGCGCTATCAACAATTCGAAAGCCAAATTGCATATCACTATCAACGCTTATGGCGTAAGAATATCGACGATCGCGTCAATCAGTTTGGCAATAGCGCAATCAAAGACAACCACACGCTTGGCATGAAATTTAGCTACGATTTTTCACCAACAATCACCGGCTTTGTTCAAGGTGAAATCTACCAAAACAACTTTGTCGGTTATATCCCTTTCGTTTACAACGGGGTAACCGCTTCTCGCCTAGAAAAACGCTATGGCCTTGCCTCTATAGGCCTACAAGCTCGCATGTTCTAAACACTTAAACAGTTTATTTACCATAAAAAATCGCAACTTAATCCCTTGCGATTTTTTATTTTAAGTTAGAGACACCCTTGATCAACACAAGCAATTTGCTGGCTGTTTTGTTATGCTCGAACTGCCATTATTCATATTCATAGCCTATTTATGATCCAAATATTAAAAAAGTCTGCGCCCGCACTTTCGCTTCGGGCTGGGCGTATTGCACGTCAGTTAATTGAAAAAGACGGATTAAATGCGGCCCAAATCGATATGATTCCTGGGGCTGCAGGGGGACCGAAAGGCATTGGCTTAATGGGTCTCGACCAAGCCATTTTTGGTGATTTTCTACCACGTGCCAAACAGCGTCGCTTTTTAATTGGTTCATCGGTAGGGGCATGGCGCTTTGCTGGAATTTTGGCTCAGGGTGAAATTGCTGGGCCTGAACAATTGGCTGAGCTTTATATTCATTTGCCTTTTCATAAAAAAATGCGCATTGCAGAAATTGAAAAAATTTCTAGAGATATGCTTCATGGCATCATTGGTCAGCAAACTGAAAAACTGGTTCAGCATCCCGACTATCATCTCACCATTATTGCGGCCAAAGCCTCTCATTTATTTCAAAGTGATCAGCGTCTTGCACTGTATGGTAGCTTGGCCGGTATTGTGGGTGCGAATGCTATTTCACGCGATCATTTAAGCAAATTTATGCAACGTGTGATTTGTCAGCCTTCTCAGTTTCCTCAATTTAAAATGCCAGATGACGCCTTTAAAACCCATTATCTCAACTTCAATGCACATAATGTGGCGGATTGGCTCATGGCTTCTGGTTCTATTCCCGGAGTCACACCTGCGGTTAAAAATATTCAAGATGCGCCATTAGGTGCCTATCGAGATGGTGGCCTGATTGACTATCATCTTGACTTGGCATTTGAAAGCCAAGGTATTGTGCTCTCCCCTCATTTCAGTGACAGTATTATTCCTGGCTGGTTTGATAAAATGTTTAAATCACGCCAAGCCAATCCCGTCAATCAGGCACGCACGCTGTTGATTTCGCCTTCACAAAGCTATCTAGATTCATTGCCCTTGGGTCGCCTGCCCGATCGTAAAGACTTTGTTTTAAAAGGTTTAGACCCCGAGCAGCGGATTAAAATGTGGAAACAATCTGTAGCT
>NZ_SGSS01000031.1:0-33235 GCF_004209135.1 Acinetobacter sp. WCHAc060006
GAACGGTTACCGTCCACAGTTCTACTTCCGTACTACGGACGTAACTGGTGCGATCGCGCTTAAAGAAGGCGTGGAAATGGTAATGCCTGGTGACAACGTTGAAATGTCAGTAGAGCTTATCCATCCAATCGCAATGGACCCAGGTCTACGTTTTGCGATCCGTGAAGGCGGTCGTACAGTTGGTGCTGGTGTAGTTTCTAAAGTAACTGCATAATACGCATAGATGTGATATACAAATCGAGGGTTTAGGCTCTCGATTTGTGCTAAAGGTCAGTAGTTCAATTGGTAGAGCGTCGGTCTCCAAAACCGAATGTTGGGGGTTCGAGTCCCTCCTGGCCTGCCAAATTTTTAAAAAAGAAGCTTGATGCTGGTGAAACTGGTCATATAATAAGTCGCGAATCCTACGACGAGTACAAAAATGTCGAATGATAAATCACGTGACGCGATAAGCGAAGCGGCAATTCCTCAAAGAAATAATCCTGTTGAAGTTGTGAAGTCTGGTTCTCCGATAGATGTAATTCTATGGGTTATCGCCTTGATTTTATTGGTTGGAGCAATGATGGTAAGTCAATATTTACCAGCATATTGGGCGCCAGCGAATGATGTTTGGGTGCGTGTTGGGGTAATTTTGGCTTGTATCGTTGTGGCTTTAGGTTTATTATACGCCACCCATCAAGGCAAAGGCTTTGTTCGCTTATTAAAAGATTCGCGAATTGAGTTACGTCGTGTGACTTGGCCGACAAAGCAAGAGACTGTGACCACATCTTGGCAAGTTCTTGCAGTTGTAGTGATAGCTTCTATTTTATTATGGTGCTTTGACTACATCTTAGGCTGGTTAATGAAGTTTATTATCGGGTAAGAGAGCTATGAAACGTTGGTACATTATTCATGCCTATTCAGGTTATGAAAAACAAGTGATGCGTTCACTTAATGATCGAATCCAGCGTAGCGCTGTTGCCGATAGCTTTGGTGAAGTTCTTGTCCCTACTGAAGAAGTAGTGGAAATGAAGGACGGTAAGAAACGCAAATCTGAGCGTAAATTCTTTCCTGGCTATGTATTAGTCGAAATGGAAATGAATGATGAAACTTGGCACATTGTTAAAGAATGTCCAAAAGTATTAGGTTTCATTGGTGGTACTGCTGAAAAGCCTGCCCCAATTACGCAAAGAGAAGCTGACGCTATTCTTGCGCGCGTGCACAACAAGGGTGAAGCACCTCGTCCTAAGACGATGTTTGAACCAGGTGAAGAGTTACTCGTTATTGATGGTCCATTCACAGACTTTAAAGGTGTGGTGGAAGAAGTTCTATACGAGAAATCACGCTTAACGCTAACGATTAATGTATTTAATCGACCAACACAAGTTGAGTTGGAATTTCGACAAGTCGAAAAAACAATTTAATCGGTTTTGGTTGAAACGGCTCGGTCTATTTAATATGGATCGGGCATTGTTGTTGTAACGGTATCGTTACTTGTAAATGATGGGGAGCCTTAATCGGCGCTAGTACCCAGAGGTAATTGAAATGGCTAAGAAGATTGACGGCTATATCAAGCTGCAAGTTCCAGCTGGTAAAGCAAATCCATCTCCACCGATTGGTCCTGCACTAGGTCAACGTGGTGTTAACATCATGGCATTCTGTAAAGAATTCAATGCTGCGACACAAAAAGTTGAAGCTGGTCTTCCAATTCCAGTAGTGATCACTGTGTACAACGACAAGTCGTTCACATTCATCATGAAAACTCCACCTGCTGCGATTCTTCTTAAGAAAGCTGCTGGTATCCAAAAGGGTTCAGGTGTACCTAACAAAACTAAAGTAGGTAAACTAACTCGCGCTCAACTAGAAGAAATTGCGACTACTAAAGAACCAGATCTTACTGGTGCTGATTTAGACGCTCGTGTACGTACCATTGCTGGTTCTGCGCGTTCTATGGGCTTGGAAGTGGAGCTATAAGACATGGCAAAGTTAACTAAACGTCAAAAAGCCATTGCTGCTGCTGTTGAAGCGCATAAAGTTTACACGCTAGAAGAAGCTGTTGCTGTATTGGCAGGTCTTCCTGCAGCTAAATTCAAAGAATCTTTGGATGTTGCTGTAAACCTAGGTGTTGATCCTCGTAAATCTGACCAAGTTGTTCGTGGCGCGACTACACTTCCTGCAGGTACTGGTAAAACTGTACGTGTAGCTGTGTTTGCTCAAGGCGCTGCTGCTGAAGCTGCTAAAGCTGAAGGCGCGGACGTAGTTGGTTTTGATGACCTTGCTGAAAGCATCCAAGCGGGTAACCTTGACTTCGACGTAGTAATTGCTGCTCCAGATGCAATGCGCGTTGTTGGTAAATTGGGTACAATCCTTGGTCCACGTGGCTTAATGCCAAACCCTAAAGTGGGTACTGTAACTCCTGACGTAGCGACTGCAGTTAAAAATGCAAAAGCTGGTCAAGCACGTTACCGCGTAGACAAAGCTGGTATTATCCACGCTGCGATCGGTCAAGTAGGTTTCACTGCTGAAGCTGTTCGTTCAAACGTTGAAGCGCTTATCGCTGACCTTAAGAAAGCAAAACCTGCTACTTCTAAAGGTGTTTACATCCAAAAGATCACTTTGAGCTCAACTATGGGTCCTGGTTTGATCGTTGATGTAGCAAACGTTTCTAAATAAGTTTCGACTTATTACAGAATTTTAAAGCCCTGAGTAAGTTTTAAAGCATTGCTTTAAAACTTACGCAAGAAACGCACTGTCGTATTTTGCAAACTTAGGCGAACTTTGAATTGATAAATGTAAATTTGTCAGCGTCAAAGACCTCGGGCGAGAGAAGTTTTATGCTTCTTTCTTAATCCTCCAGCCTGAGTAGACGCGGTGGTGTGATTTGTTCCTCCTCCGCGTGTAAATCCAAATTGGATTTACGAATTGGGAGTGCATCTGTATAGATGCATAAATCACCGTTAGGAGGTTTTACAATGGCTCTTCTTATCGAAGGCAAAAAACAGATCGTAGCTGAAGTAACTGAAGTTGCTTCTACTGCATTTGCTGCTGTTGTTGCTGACTACCAAGGTTTAACTGTTGAGCAATTAACTGCTCTACGTGTTGAAGCTCGTAAACTAGGTGTTGCTACTCGCGTAGTTCGTAACACTTTGGCTAAACGCGCTCTTCAAGATACTCAATTCAATATCTTGAACGACAACCTTGTTGGCCCAACAATCTTAGCTTTCTCAACTTCTGAAGACGACATGGGTGCTGCTGCTCGTTTGTTCGAAGAATTTGCTAAAACTAACAAAGCATTTGAACTTAAAGCTGCTGCATTTGATGGCAAAGTTTACGTTGGTGCTGAAGTTAGCGTTATCGCGAATCTTCCGAACCAAGAAAAAGCGCTTACTATGCTTGCAAACGTTCTTCAAGCTCCTATTTCGAAATTGGGTCGCCTTATTACTGCGCTCAAAGAGAAAAACGAGTCAGAAGCTGCATAAGCTTAAATCAATTTACACACCATTCAATACCCATTTGGAGTTACTCTCATGGCTTTAACAAACGAAGAAATCCTAAACGCAGTTGCTGAAAAAACTGTTCTTGAACTTGTTGAACTTATCTCTGCTTTCGAAGAGAAATTCAACGTTTCTGCTGCTGCTGTAGCTGTAGCTGCTGCTGGTCCTGCTGCTGCTGCTGCTGAAGAACAATCAGAATTCAACGTTGAGTTGACTTCTTTCGGTGCGAACAAAGTTGCTGTAATTAAAGCAGTTCGTGAAGCTACTGGCCTTGGCTTGAAAGAAGCTAAAGACATGGTTGAAGGCGCACCTGCAGTTCTTAAAGAAGGCGTTTCTAAAGAAGAAGGCGAAGAACTTAAGAAGAAACTTGAAGAAGCTGGTGCTACAGTTACACTTAAGTAATCTTAAGAGGAGTCGGTTTTTTTATAACCGGCTCCAGAAAATGGCTGGTGCCCCTTGGGTCATCAGCCTTTTTGCGTTACAATAATCGGCTCGATTTTTGTTTGCATGATATAAAATTCATACAAATTGAAAATAAACATAATGATCAAACGCTTACCAATATTTTTCAGTTCTAAAAAATATTGTTAAGCGTTTTAATACCACTATAAATTGCAGCATTTGTAAAAGTGGTGGCCATATCGGCCTGCGTAATTCTTTCTGAACCCGTTCTGCAGGCGGGTTCAGTTTACTTTCCGAGGACTCCAGATGGCATACTCATATACCGAAAAGAAACGGATCCGTAAGAATTTTGGTAAATTGCCCAAAGTGATGGATGTTCCGTACTTGCTCGCGATCCAAGTCGACTCGTACCGAACTTTCTTGCAAGACGGTAAAACTCCAAAAAACCGCGAAGATATCGGTCTCCAAGCCGCATTTCGTTCAGTTTTTCCTATTGAAAGTTATTCTGGCAATGCTGCTTTAGAATTCGTTGAGTATAGTCTTGGTAAACCAGAATTTGATGTGCGCGAATGTATTCTTCGTGGCTCAACTTTTGCGGCACCAATGCGTGTAAAAATTCGTTTGATCATCAAAGATCGTGAAACGAAATCAATCAAAGACGTACGTGAACAAGAAGTGTACATGGGTGAAATGCCACTCATGACCGACAACGGTACTTTTGTCATCAATGGTACTGAGCGTGTAATCGTATCTCAATTGCACCGTTCGCCAGGCGTGTTCTTTGACCACGATAAAGGCAAGACACACTCAAGCGGTAAAGTACTTTACTCAGCACGTATCATTCCTTACCGTGGTTCATGGTTGGATTTCGAATTTGATGCGAAAGACCTTGTTTATGTACGTATCGACCGTCGTCGTAAATTACTTGCGACTGTGGTTTTACGTGCGCTTGGTTATGGCAACGAACAAATTCTCGATATGTTCTACGAGAAAGTGCCTGTATACCTAGATATGGGTAGCTACCAAATCGATCTAGTGCCTGAACGCCTACGTGGTGAAATGGCGCAGTTTGATATTGCTGGTGCTGATGGCAAAGTAATTGTAGAACAAGGTAAACGTATTAACGCGCGCCACGTTCGTCAAATGGAAGCATCTGGCTTAGAAAAATTATCAGTGCCTGATGAATACCTATACGAGCGTATTATTGCTGAAGACGTTGCTTTACGTGACGGCGAAGTAATTGCTGCCAATACTGTATTGAGCCATGAAATCATGGTGAAATTGGCTGAAGGCGGTGTTAAACAGTTTAACGTATTGTTTACCAATGACATCGACCGCGGTTCATTCATTGCAGACACATTACGTGCAGATACAACAACTGGCCGTGAAGAAGCACTTGTAGAAATCTATAAAGTGATGCGTCCAGGCGAGCCACCAACAAAAGAAGCTGCAGAAAACTTGTTTAATAACTTGTTCTTCTCTTCTGAACGTTATGACTTGTCTCCTGTTGGTCGTATGAAGTTCAACCGTCGTTTAGGTCGTCCTTACGAAGTAGGTACAGACCAAAAATCACGTGCAGTTGAAGGTATTCTTTCGAATAGCGACATCACTGATGTATTAAAAACATTAGTTGAAATCCGTAACGGTAAAGGCGAAGTCGACGACATCGATCACTTGGGTAACCGTCGTGTTCGTTCTGTTGGTGAAATGACTGAAAACCAATTCCGTGTTGGTCTAGTTCGTGTTGAACGTGCTGTTAAAGAGCGTTTAAGCCAAGCTGAAACTGATAACTTGTCTCCGCAAGATTTAATCAATGCGAAGCCAGTGGCAGCTGCAATCAAAGAATTCTTTGGTTCAAGCCAATTGTCTCAATTCATGGATCAAAACAACCCGTTGTCTGAAATTACACACAAACGTCGTGTATCAGCATTGGGCCCAGGTGGTTTGACTCGTGAACGCGCAGGCTTCGAAGTGCGTGACGTACATCAAACTCACTACGGTCGTGTATGTCCAATTGAAACGCCTGAAGGTCCAAACATTGGTTTGATCAACTCGCTTTCTGTATATGCAAAATGTAACAACTTCGGTTTCTTGGAAACTCCATACCGTAAAGTTGTTGATGGTCGCGTAACAGATGACGTTGAATACTTATCTGCAATTGAAGAAGTAGGTACTGTCATTGCACAGGCCGATTCTCTAGTTGATGCAGATGGTAGCCTACTAGAAGAATTCGTATCTGTTCGTCACCAAGGTGACTTCGTACGTATGCCTCCAGAAAAAGTAACGCACATGGACGTATCTGCACAGCAGGTTGTATCTGTGGCAGCGTCACTTATTCCATTCCTTGAACACGATGACGCCAACCGTGCGTTGATGGGTTCAAACATGCAACGTCAGGCTGTTCCAACTTTGCGTGCCGATAAGCCACTTGTTGGTACCGGTATGGAAGCAAACGTAGCACATGACTCTGGTGTGTGTGTACTTGCTGGTCGTGGCGGTCGTATCGAATTTGTTGACGCATCACGTATCGTGATTCGTGTGAACGAAGAAGAGATGGTAGCGGGTGAAGCAGGTGTAGATATCTACAACCTGATCAAATACACACGTTCGAACCAAAACACATGTATTAACCAAAACGTTGTTGTACGTTTAGGTGACAAAGTTGCACGTGGCGACGTACTTGCTGATGGTCCATCTACAGATGGCGGTGAGCTTGCACTTGGTCAAAATATGCGTGTAGCGTTCATGACTTGGAACGGTTACAACTACGAAGACTCGATTCTTTTATCTGAGCGTGTACTTCAAGAAGACCGTTTAACTTCGATTCATATCCAAGAATTATCATGTGTAGCACGTGATACTAAACTTGGTGCTGAAGAAATCACTGCCGATATCCCGAACGTGGGTGAAGCTGCGCTTTCTAAACTTGATGAATCAGGTATCGTTTATATCGGTGCAGAAGTTACTGCTGGTGACATCCTTGTTGGTAAAGTAACGCCTAAAGGTGAAACGCAGTTAACACCAGAAGAAAAATTGCTTCGCGCAATCTTCGGTGAAAAAGCAGCTGACGTGAAAGATTCATCTTTACGTGTATCTTCAGGTGTTAAAGGTACAGTAATTGACGTTCAAGTGTTTACACGTGACGGTCTTGAAAAAGACGAACGTGCTCAAGCAATTGAAAAAGCACAGCTTGATGCATACCGTAAAGACTTGAAAGAAGAATTCAAAATCTTCGAAGAAGCAGCACGTGAACGTATTGTTCGCCTGTTGAAAGGTCAAGAATCTAATGGTGGCGGTACAACTAAACGTGGCGATAAATTAACAGAAGATTTATTGACTGGTTTAGAACTTCCAGACTTGTTGGAAATCCAACCAGTTGACGAAGGTATTGCAGAACGTTTAACTCAAATTCAAGTGTTCTTAAAAGAGAAGGGCATTGAAATTGATGAGAAATTTGCTGAGAAAAAACGCAAACTTTCTACAGGTGATGAACTTACAACTGGCGTATTGAAAGTTGTTAAAGTTTACTTAGCTGTAAAACGTCGCATCCAACCGGGTGATAAAATGGCGGGTCGTCACGGTAACAAAGGTGTTGTATCTAACATCTTACCTGTAGAAGACATGCCTCACGATGCAAACGGTGTACCTGTTGATATCGTATTGAACCCGCTAGGTGTACCTTCACGTATGAACGTGGGTCAGATTCTAGAAACTCACTTGGGTATGGCTGCAAAAGGTCTTGGCGATCAAATCGACAAGATGATGCAAGAGCAACGTACTGTACTTGAGCTTCGTGCATTCTTAGACAAGATTTACAACAAAGTTGGTGGCGAACAAGAAGATCTTGATAGCTTAACTGATGAAGAAATCTTAGTACTTTCAGGTAACTTGCGTAAAGGTGTTCCTTTAGCGACTCCTGTATTTGATGGTGCTGAAGAAGGCCAAATCAAAGAATTGCTTGAACTTGCGAACATCTCACGTACTGGTCAAACAGTATTGTATGATGGCCGTACTGGTGAACGTTTCGACCGTCCTGTAACTGTAGGTTACATGTACATGCTGAAACTGAACCACTTGGTAGATGACAAGATGCATGCGCGTTCTACTGGTTCTTACTCTCTAGTAACGCAACAGCCATTGGGTGGTAAAGCTCAATTCGGTGGTCAGCGTTTCGGTGAGATGGAGGTCTGGGCACTAGAAGCTTACGGTGCAGCATACACGCTTCAAGAAATGCTAACTGTGAAGTCGGATGACGTTGATGGTCGTACCCGTATCTACAAAAACATTGTAGATGGTAACCATTATATGGACCCAGGTATGCCTGAATCGTTCAACGTATTGACCAAAGAGATCCGTTCTTTAGGTATCAACATTGAACTGAAAAATGGTGACTAATTAGTTCCATTGAATCTCCCTTGCGAAGCAGTGCTTCTCACCTCTTTAATAAAGAGGGGCAAGGGGGATTTCTCAGTTAAAAAACAATATTTGTGACCCAGTCGTAGAGTGAAAATCTCCCCGACACACGGAGAAAAAAATTGAAAGACTTGCTCGATATCATGCGCAAAAAGACGGATTCAGACGGTCATGCTCCTGTAGAGTTTGATCGCATCCGTATTGGTCTTGCGTCACCAGAAATGATTAAGTCATGGTCTCACGGTGAAGTTAAAAAGCCAGAAACCATCAACTACCGTACGTTCAAACCAGAACGTGATGGTTTATTCTGTGCCAAAATCTTTGGTCCAGTAAAAGATTACGAATGCTTGTGTGGTAAATACAAGCGTATGAAATACAAAGGCGTCATTTGTGAAAAATGTGGCGTTGAAGTAACAACTGCGAAAGTTCGTCGTGAACGTATGGGTCACATTGAGCTTGCATCTCCAGTTGCGCATATTTGGTTCTTGAAATCACTTCCTAGCCGTATCGGTCTTCTTTTAGACATGACGCTACGTGATATCGAACGCGTATTGTATTTCGAATCTTACGTTGTAACAGATCCGGGTATGACTCCATTTGAGAAATACCAACTTCTTAACGATGAAGAATACTTCAATGCGTTAGAAGAACACGGTGACGAATTCACAGCGAAAATGGGTGCTGAAGCGGTTCAAGACTTGTTGAAAGACATCGATCTTGAAAACGAAATCTCACGCCTACGTGAAGAAATTCCAAATACAACTTCAGAAACTAAGCTTAAGAAAGCTTCTAAGCGTTTGAAGTTGATGGAAGCGTTCAAAGATTCGAACAACAAACCAGAATGGATGGTGTTGACTGTACTTCCAGTTCTTCCACCAGATCTTCGTCCGTTAGTACCACTTGAAGGTGGTCGTTTCGCGACTTCTGATTTGAACGATCTTTACCGTCGTGTGATCAACCGTAACAACCGTTTAAAACGTCTTCTTGACCTTGCAGCACCAGACATTATCGTACGTAACGAAAAACGTATGTTACAAGAGTCTGTGGATGCATTGTTAGATAACGGCCGTCGTGGTCGTGCGATTACTGGTTCGAACAAACGTCCTCTTAAATCTTTGGCAGATATGATCAAAGGTAAACAAGGTCGTTTCCGTCAAAACTTACTTGGTAAGCGTGTTGACTACTCTGGTCGTTCTGTAATTACCGTAGGTCCATCTTTACGTTTACACCAATGTGGTCTTCCGAAAAAAATGGCACTTGAATTATTCAAGCCATTCATTTTCGCTAAACTACAAGCATCTGGCCAAGCAACAACCATTAAAGCTGCGAAGAAAATGGTTGAGCGCGAAACTCCAGAAGTTTGGGACGTTCTTGCATCTGTAATTCGTCAACATCCAGTGATGTTGAACCGTGCGCCAACACTTCACCGTCTAGGTCTTCAAGCATTTGAACCTATTCTGATTGAAGGTAAAGCGATCCGTCTTCACCCGTTAGTTTGTGCGGCATTTAACGCCGACTTCGACGGTGACCAAATGGCGGTACACGTTCCATTAACACTTGAAGCTCAATTAGAAGCTCGTGCGTTAATGATGTCTACAAACAACATCTTGTCTCCAGCGAACGGTGAGCCAATCATCGTACCTTCTCAGGACGTTGTCTTGGGCTTGTATTACATCACGCGTGATGCAATCAATGCCAAAGGTGAAGGCATGGTGTTTGCGGATACTGACGAAGTAAACCGTGCACTTGCAACGGGTCAAGTTGATCTACATGCGCGTGTTAAAGCACGTGTGCATCAAACAGTAATTGATGAAAACGGTAACCGTGAGCATCAAACGATTGTTGTAGACACAACACCTGGTCGTTGTTTGCTTTGGGAAGTTGTACCTGAAGGTATGGATTTCCAACAAATCAACGTTGAGATGACGAAAAAGAACATCTCTAAGATTATTAACTCTTGCTACCGTAAATTAGGTTTGAAAGATACTGTTATCTTTGCTGACCAATTGATGTACTTGGGTTTCCGTCAAGCAACTCGTTCTGGCGTTTCGGTGGGTATGGAAGACATGCTTATTCCACCAAACAAAGAAGCGATTATTGCGAAATCAGAAGCTGAAGTTCGTGAAATCGAACAACAGTTTGAACAAGGTTTCGTAACTGCCGGCGAACGTTATAACAAAGTTGTCGATATTTGGGCGCGTACAAACGACCAAGTAGCGAAAGCGATGATGGACAACTTGTCTTTCACCACTGTTAAAAACAAACAGGGTGAAGATGAGAAGCAAAAATCATTCAACTCGATCTATATGATGTCTGACTCAGGTGCCCGTGGTTCGGCAGCTCAGATCCGTCAGTTAGCGGGTATGCGCGGTTTGATGGCGAAACCGGATGGTTCGATCATTGAAACACCGATTAAAGCGAACTTCCGTGAAGGTTTGACCGTACTTCAGTACTTCATTTCAACACACGGTGCGCGTAAAGGTTTGGCCGATACAGCATTGAAAACTGCGAACTCTGGTTATCTGACTCGCCGTCTGGTAGACGTTGCGCAAGACTTAGTCATTACTGAGCCGGATTGTGGTACGTTTGGCGGTCTAGTAATGACTCCATTCATTCAAGGTGGCGACGTTATCGAGAACTTAGGTACTCGAGTATTGGGTCGTGTACTTGCTGAAGATGCGAAGAAACCAGGTTCTGATGACGTGATTCTTCCACGTAATACGCTCATTGATGAAAAACTTGCAAACTACTTAGAAGAGCAAGGTGTCGATGAAGTTAAAGTACGTTCAGTTGTAAACTGTGAATCGACTTTCGGTGTGTGTGCGAAATGTTACGGTCGTGACTTGGCACGCGGTCACTTGGTAAACCCAGGTGAATCTGTGGGTGTAATGGCTGCTCAATCAATTGGTGAGCCAGGTACACAGTTAACAATGCGTACATTCCACGTGGGTGGTGCTGCAAGCCGAACTTCTGCTGCCAACAGCATCCAAGTACGTAACAAAGGTACAGTACGTTTCCACAATGTGAAAACAGTACAACACGCAAAAGGTCACTTGGTATCGACATCTCGTTCAGGTGAGATCGGTATTGCGGATGACATCGGTCGTGAACGCGAACGTTATAAAATCCCTTACGGTGCATCAATCATCATTAAAGATGGTGAGTCTGTTGAAGCAGGCGGTATCGTTGCAACTTGGGATCCGCATACACATCCACTTGTTACAGAATTCGCGGGTAAAGTACGTTTCAGCCAAATCGCTGATGGCGTAACTGTTACTTCGAAAACTGATGATGCAACAGGTATGACCACTATCGAAATCTTGCCAGTGACTTCACGTCCTGCGTCAGGTAAAGATATGCGTCCGGCAGTTGTATTGGATCAGGCAGATGGTTCTGAACAGTTCTACTTCTTGCCACAAAACACAATCCTAACTGTTCGCGATGGCGAAACAATTGGTGTGGGTGACGTTATTGGTCGTGTACCGCAAGAATCTTCACGTACTCGTGATATTACTGGTGGTTTGCCACGTGTAGCTGACTTGTTCGAAGCGCGTAAACCAAAAGAGCATGCAATTCTTGCTGAGATTTCAGGTGTTGTAAGCTTTGGTAAAGAAACTAAAGGTAAAAACCGTTTAGTAATTACTCCGGATGATGGTTCTGAGATCTACGAAGAGCTTATTCCGAAATGGCGTACCATTAACGTGTTCGAAGGCGAACATGTGAACCGTGGTGAAACGATTTCTGATGGTCCACAAAACCCGCATGACATTTTACGTCTGAAAGGTGAAGTGGCATTGACCAACTACATCGTAAACGAAGTTCAAGACGTATATCGTCTCCAAGGTGTAAAAATCAACGACAAGCATATTGAAGTTATCGTACGTCAAATGCTTCGTAAAGTTGATATCACTGACGGCGGTGATACAAGCTTCATTAAAGGCGAACAAGTGGATTACATCCGCGTGATGGGCGAGAACCAAGCTGTTCTTGCACAAAACAAATTCCCTGCGAAGTTTGAACGTCAATTAATGGGTATTACGAAAGCATCGCTTTCTACAGACTCGTTCATCTCTGCTGCATCGTTCCAGGAAACAACTCGTGTGTTAACTGAAGCTGCTGTAACAGGTAAAGAAGATGATTTACGTGGTCTGAAAGAAAACGTTGTTGTGGGTCGTCTGATCCCAGCGGGTACTGGTCTTGCTTACCATTTAGAACGTCGTCGTCAAGAAGCAGAAGCTGCAGAGCTTGAGCTTCACAATGACTTCTCTGATGTAGATCAAGCGTTAAGCCAAGCATTTAGTGATGAATTTAACGGTCTTTAATTAGTCCTTTAAATGAATAAAAAGCCACCTTCGGGTGGCTTTTTTATTGTGAAAAATAAAGCTTTATTCTGTGTTTGAAATTACCTATATTAAAAATATAACGACGTAATTTATATCTTATTCATAACTTTAAAAGACTAGGGGGATACATATGAAAATTAGTAATTCATTGTTTTCTTTTGCATTGTTATCTATGTCAGCATCTGTAATGGCTGCACCCATGCCACATAGTATTCAAATCCAAGATAAAGCGATTGTGCCTGTATTAAAGACCGAAGTGATTCGCCGTGTGGCAGGTGAAGCACCTGTTCGTCAAGTGAGTGCGACGGTGTTAGAGATGACCAATCATGGTAAAGACATCGTTGCACGTGAAATTGAGTTGCAAGATGGTCAAGAGACCTTTTCAGAGCAACAATTATCAGTACCTGTTGTACAAAAAGGCAGTGTGATTATTCCAACTTCGAAAATCGAATTGAGCACTACGGTTAAGCAAGATGGTGAAATCATTTCTAAGAGTAAAAAAATTGATGCAGAAGGTATGGAGTTTAAAAAAGATGCTGCACCCGTGAAGCGCACTTTACAGCTCGATCAGCGTCAGGATCCTAAGAGTAGTGCCAAAATTTCACATGCAGTCCAAACCACAAATGGAACAGTCACGCGAGATATTACAGTACTAAGTGAAGGGGATGATGCTTTACCTTTGGAATGAACGGCTTATAGCATAGTTAACCCCAAAATGCTTTTGAGAGATGGGCTTTTTTACAAATGACAGCAAATTCATGCTGAGACGTAACAATATAAATCGTATCTATCCATACAATAAACGTATCCTATCATTGAAATAAGTAGCGGGGACTTCAACATGAATATGAAAAAAACAGTAGCAGTACTTTCAATTGCAATCTTCTCAACTGCAATGTTAGCAGGTTGCGAAAGCATGAGTGCAAATGAACAGCGTATTGGTGCAGCTGCCTTAGGTGGTGCAATTGGTGGCGGTGTGGGTAACAACATCGGTGGTGGTACTGGCTCAGCAATTGGCGGTGGTGCAGGTGCAGCAGTTGGTAGTAAAGCACAAGGTGGCTCAAATCGTAATGCAACTTACAGTGGTGTAGGTGGTGCGATTGGCTCAGCTGTTGGTAAGAGCGTATTTGGTGGCAATGCTGGTGCGGCCATTGGTGGTGCGATTGGTGGCGGTGCAGGTGCTGCAATTGAACAAAATCGCTAATCGCGATTGCAAAAGCGCTTGAAGGTTCAAGCGCTTTTTTTTTTATTTTCGTGCGTGAGGTTGTTTGCGACGGATATAAAGCGTCTTCTGAACTTCAGCAATACGTAGCCCAGCTTCATCAAAAATATTGAGACTATAGTTACGTAGCACAGGTGCGTAGTTTTCAGCCAATGATTTAATATGCTCAATTTCTTGAAAGTCTAAACGAATATCGGCATACACCGTACCGCGTCCAGGAGAAAGAAACTGAATGGTGGCGGCTTTGTCCCACACAATGTATTTAGAACCCAGATGATGCATTAAAATCAGCATGTAAAAGGGGTCAACCATCGAATATAAGCTACCGCCAAAGTGTACACCGACAACATTTTGATTTTTACGGGTGAGTGGCATTTTGACCCGAATGTGATAATTGGGCAGATCAATTTTATCAATTTCAATTCCAGCGCCTTTATAGGGTGCATAGTGATTGAGTAAGAATTTCGAGACAATGGGTATTGTCATAATTTTTTTGAATAGGCTCATAACGGTCAATTTCTTTTTATACTGTTGTCATCATACTAAAACAGATTATAAAAACAGGCATTGATTACATTGCCAGAACATCAAGATAAAACGCCAGTAACAGGATAAGTATCATGGAAGCACGTACACAGTGGGTAAACACCTCAGATCAGCAACGTCTTTATGTAAAAACATGGGGCAATCCAGAAAAACCTGCTTTGGTTCTGGTACATGGCTACCCAGATAATCAAGAAGTGTGGGAGCTGGTGATTCAGCAATTGCAACAAGATTTTTATATTGTAACCTATGATGTCCGAGGTGCTGGTCAATCCAGTATTCCAAAACGCATTCGAGATTACCGCCTAGAACAGCTGTCACGAGATTTAGAGAGTGTTGTTAATGCGATACTTCCAGACCGTGCGTTCCATCTAGCTGCTCATGATTGGGGATCGATTCAGTCTTGGGAATCTGCAACTGAAGCGAAATTCCGTGGCCGTTTGCTGTCGTATAGCACGATTTCAGGCCCATGCTTAGATCATGCTGCACTGTTGCTACGAGAGCAGTTTAAAGAGAATAAAGTTAATTTACTTAAATTGCTGAGCAAGTCTTGGTATATCGGAGTGTTTCAATTGCCATTTGTAGCGCCGAGCGCTTGGCATTTTTTCAATCCTGAGCGTTGGGGCAAAATCGTCGACGAGTTGGAACGGAAAAAGCAACTTCCGTTGAATCATAATATTCAGCAAGATGGTAAATACGGCATCAGTTTGTACCGTGCCAATTTTATTCCACGTTTAAGCCAACCTAGACAGCGCTATGCAGTTTGCCCAGTACAAGCAATTGTTTTAAAGCATGATAATTTTGTTAGTCCAGACTATATAGATGCATTACCCCAATGGGTGGAGGATTTATCGGTTATTGAAGTTGAAGCGAACCATTGGGCAATACTCAGTCAGCCAGAAAAAATCGCGAGCTATATCAAAGCGTTTGTGAATAAGCATCATACAGCTTAGTCAACCTATGCAATAGCATTCTAAAGAATGACCGACTGAAATAGATAAGAGGGTACAGAATAGCAAACAAACTCTGATAAAATATGTTCTTTTTTCAGACTCCCTTTTACTTATGTTGGCTATTCTTACCGCAATTGCAGTCATGTTTGGACTGTCATTGGCTCGTGTGCCTGTGGTTTTTGCACTGATTATCGGTGCTGTCACAGGTGGCTTGATGGCTGGATTGGGCATCCATGGCACGATTGAAGCATTTAACAATGGCTTGGGTAATGGTGCGCAAATTGCATTGGCTTACGGTGTTTTGGGTGCTTTTGCCTTAGCATTGGCGCGTTCAGGCTTACCAGATCTTTTGGCTTATAATTTAATTACTAAGCTCAAGGGCAGTAGCAATGCCAAAGCACAAAACCGAGTTAAATATACGATTTTTGCAACAGTTGCGATTGCTGCTGTGTGCTCGCAAAACGTGATTCCAGTACATATCGCGTTTATTCCAGTTTTGATTCCACCACTACTTAGCGTATTTAACCATTTAAAATTAGATCGCCGTCTTATCGCCTGCGTGCTGACTTTTGGTTTGGTTGGTACCTATATGTTGGTACCTTTTGGCTTTGGTGCGATCTTCCTGAATGATATTTTAGGTCAAAACATCAATACCTTCGGTAAGCCATACGGTTTTCAAATCAACTTTGCAGATATTCCTTCTGCAATGGCTATTCCCGTTTTTGGTATGTTTGTAGGCTTATTGATTGCGATTTTCTTCAGTTACCGCAAACCGCGTGAATATGCAGATGTCAGTGTTAATCAAACCCATCATACGATTGCTGGCACTGTAGATAGCGATGATGATGGCAAACCACAAGTTGCGAAATTCACCATTTATATGGCAGGTGTAGCTGTCGTTGCGACCCTAGCAGCACAGTTGTATTCAGACTCAATGATTCTTGCAGGTTTGGTTGGTGTCGGTATTTTGAGTTTTGCTGGCATTTTCAAATGGAAAGAAGCGGACGATGTGATTATTACGGGCATGCGTATGATGGCATTGGTTGGCTTTATTATGATTTCTGCGCAAGGTTTTGCATCGGTCATTGAAGCGACTAATCAAGTACCCGCTTTGGTCGAAGCATCAGTACAGTGGATTGGTAATAGCCAAGGTTTGGCTGCGTTTTGGATGCTTCTGATAGGCTTGCTCATTACACTGGGCATTGGTTCTTCATTCTCAACAATCCCAATTTTGGCCATTATTTATGTACCACTTTGTATTCAATTTGGTTTTAGCCCAGCGGCAACGATTGCCATTATTGGTACAGCAGCAGCTTTAGGAGATGCAGGTTCTCCGGCATCAGACTCAACTTTAGGCCCAACATCAGGCCTTAATATGGATGGTCAGCATGACCACATGAAAGACAGTGTGGTCCCGACCTTCATTCACTACAATATTCCATTAATGATCTTTGGTTGGATTGCCGCAATGGTACTCTAAAAAATTTTCAAAGATAAATAAAAAGGCGATTATATAATCGCCTTTTTTATTATTTAAACCTGATGAATTTAGTTGGTTTAAAATTATTAAATTGATTAATTCTGATTAAAATGGTTGGTATATTTTAAATAATAAGTTAATTATAATGGTTGATAAATAAAACCAACTTTTATACTATGATTAAAATAAATATAGTTAATTAATAATAACTTATATAATAGTGTAATAAATTATTAAATAATGTTATTGCATAATTTTAATACTCATGTTTAATATTAATTATTCATTCTAGAAGGTTGCTTTAAAATGTTAAAACAAGCTGCTCTTATTGCATTATTGGGTATGTCTGCATCAGCTATGGCTGGTCAATGGCAAGTGAAAGTTGGTGGTTCTGTGGTAGCCCCTACTTCTGACACAAGTATTTTAAACGGCGCAGTAAATGTTGAAGCAGATCATGAATATGCATTTACACCATCAATTGAATATTTCTTTAATGACAACATTTCAGCTGAATTACTTTTAGCAACGCCAATAAGTCATGATGTAAATGTTACAGGTGCTGTAGATGCTGGTGTGAAGGTTAAACATTTGCCACCTACAATTACAGCAAAGTATAACTTTAAAAACAGTACACGTTTCACACCGTACATTGGTGTTGGTGGTACAGCATTCGTTGCTTGGGATGAAAAGTCTAGCCTAGGCAAAGTTAACGTAAAAGAAAGCTTTGGTTTTGCAGGTCAAGTTGGTTTTAACTACCAACCAGCTGATGCGAAAAACTGGGGTGTATTTGTAGATGCACGTTATGCTCAAATCAAGCCTGAAGTGCAAATTGAAGGTGTTCCAAACTTCGATTTAGACATCAACCCAATGATTTATACTATGGGTTATAGCTACAAATTCTAAGAACAGAATTTGCAGTAAAAGCCTCGTCATTAGACGGGGCTTTTTATTTGCCTATATGTTGATCATGTGTAATTTGAGCAGATTTGTCCTGTTTAATTTCAGCTAAGTTGTTACAGTATAAGAAAAATGTACAGATTTATTTGGGGATGAGCATGAAGCTTGTGGTGCTTTTAAGTTGTATCGGTTTTGCTTTAGTTGCAGTCAATACTCAAGCGGCCAGTTTTAATTGTGCCCGAGCAAATACCACAACAGAACATGCGATCTGTAAGCATGGGGGATTAAATGATGCTGATGTTAAAATGGCGACGACATACAGCATTGTGAAGCGTTTAGTGCCTATGGGTACACGTGGCTTGATTCAAGATGAGCAATTCAAATGGTTGGCCTTACGTGACCAATGTTTAGATAATGTCAGTTGCTTAACGGACGTGTATAAAATGCGCCAGCAAAAATTAGATTTATATTTAGAGCGCATTTATAAAAAAGGTCCATTTTAATGCTGAAAAAATCAGCAGTAGAGGATTGAAAAAAAGCAAACTTACTCCATTCATATACACAGTTAATAAAAAAATTGTTCATGAATATGAGGAGTAAGTAATGAGCGAGCAGAATACCCAAAAACACAGTTTCCAAGCAGAAGTGGCCCAACTACTGCATCTCGTAACCCATTCGTTATACTCAAATCCAGAAATTTTCCTGCGCGAATTAATTTCAAATGCTTCTGATGCATGCGATAAATTACGTTTTGAAGGTATTAACCATCCTGAATATTACGAAAATGATCCAGATTTGCATGTTCGCGTTAGCTTAGATAAAGACAATAAAACCATCACTATTTCAGATAATGGTATTGGTCTTAGCCAGCAAGAAGCCATTGATAATTTAGGGACGATTGCTAAATCTGGCACCAAAGATTTTATGTCTAAACTCACAGGTGATCAAAAGTCAGATGCTCAATTGATTGGTCAATTTGGTGTGGGTTTTTACTCAGGCTTTATTGTTGCAGAAAAAATTACGGTGGAATCACGCCGTGCAGGTGAAGAGGCAACCGACGGTGTACGCTGGATTAGCGGTGGTACGGGTGATTTTGAGGTTGAACAGATTAGTAAGGCTTCACGTGGAACAGACATTATTTTGCACTTGCGTGACGATGCGTTGGAGTATTTAGAGTCTTATAAAGTAAAGCAAATTATTAATAAATATTCTGATCATATTAGCCTACCAATTGAAATGCAAAAAGAAGTTTGGCAGGAAGAAGAATCAGCAGAAGGTGAAGCGCCAGCTGGCGGTCAATATGTAAAAACGGATGAGTGGGAAGCGATTAACTCAGCCAGTGCATTATGGACGCGCAATAAAAATGAAATTACAGATGAACAATATACAGAATTTTATAAAAATCTAAGCCACGACTACGAAGCACCATTGGCTTGGGCACATAATCGCGTAGAAGGAAATACAGAATATACGCAGTTACTTTATATCCCAAGCAAAGCGGCCAGTAATATTTTTACCCGTGAAGCAAAAGCTGGCATTAAGCTGTATGTGAAGCGTGTATTTATTTTGGATGAAGCAGATAGCCTGATTCCAAACTATTTGCGTTTTGTGCAAGGTGTGGTGGACAGTGCAGATTTGCCTTTAAATGTCAGCCGTGAGCTTTTACAAGAAAGCCGTGATGTGAAGACCATCCGTGAAGGCAATACACGACGTATTTTGACCGTCTTAGATGGTCTAGCGAAATCTGAAGATGTCCAAGATCAAGAGAAATTCAAAACCTTCTATGCTGAGTTTGGCTCAGTACTCAAAGAAGGTTTAGGTGAAGACTTTGGTAATCGTGAGCGAATTTTAAAATTATTACGTTTTGCGACATCTACAAATGATGATGTGAGCACTGCATTAACTGACTATAAAGCGCGTATGAAGGCTGGTCAAAAGGCGATTTACTATGTCACTGCAGATAGCTTAACTGCGGCAAAGAACTCACCCCAACTGGAATTGTTCAAGAAAAAAGACATTGAAGTGTTGTTGATGTCTGAGCGTGTTGATGAATGGGCGATGGAATTCGTGACAGAATTTGATGGTCTACCAATGCAAAATATTGCGAAGGGTGCAGTTGATCTAGGCGATTTACAAGATGCTGAAGAGAAAAAAGCTTTAGAACAGGCAGCTGAACAATTTAAGCCAGTGATTGAAAAACTATCTGGTTCATTAAAGGACAAAACCAAAGAAGTACGAGTGACAACACGTTTGGTTGATTCTCCAGCATGTTTAGTGACAGGTGATGGTGAGCTCTCACCGCAGTTGATTCGTATGTTGAAGCAAGCAGGTCAGGCAGTGCCAGAGAGTAAACCAATTTTAGAAATTAACCCTGAGCATCCGTTGGTGAAAAAGTTAGAGACATCAAATCAATTTGATGACTTGGCCAATGTGATTTTTGATCAGGCCGTGATTGCTGAAGGTGGTTTACCTGAAAACCCAGCGGAATACATTAAACGTATTAATAGTCTGTTATTGAAGTAATTAAGTATCACACTCAAAATATTTAGCCTCCTTTGGGAGGCTAAATATTTAGCATGATTCATTTAAAAAACTAGATTTAAAACAGCGCCTCTAAACGAACCAATGCCCCTAGAAAGTGGCTACGATCAGCACGATGATCATTCAGATAATTTAAATCACCTTGCACAAAAAACCATTCGCGTAATACAGGTTGGCGCCATGATACAAATGGGCCATAGCTATTTAGGCGTAAATCGCTGTCATTATAGTAACCCCCGGTATAAAGCCCGTAGCTAAAGCTATTGCCTTTAAAAAACTGGTGTTGACGAAAACTAAAATTGTCCCAGCTTAAGTCGTCATCTTGTGCATCAGCATACGTGAGGTTGAATTGATTGGATAAAATAGGATGATGAGGCTTACTTTGGGTAAACTCTAAATTGGTACGCAGATAGTTTTTGCTATCAATACCATAACGGTAAATTTGCTCTGCACGAAAGCTAAAATCATTGTCTAATTGCCAATCTTTAGATGCCTTCAAGCGGGCATAAATATCACTTCCAGAACGTATCCCGAGGTCAAAGTCGGTTGTAAAAGGGACGTGTTTAGAAAACTCTGACCAACGTATGGCAATAGAGCCATTATCTTCACGGGTTTTTTTGTTGTCGATATTTTTATTATTTTGGCTGGCTGGGTTTTCATTGGTAATCGCCACATTATTAGCCAATTCATTGTCCAGACTATCATCACCAAAAACCACACTCACTTTTTGCTCTAGGGTGGGGAGCTTAATTTTCCCTCGAATTCGAGGACTTAGCTCATAACCATCATGTTTATTCCATGTGCTGTCTAAGATGACCCGTAGTGTTGCAGACGCTGGGTGGTTAGGGTTGGTATCGCCAAACCAATTATCAATTTTATGTGCTGTACGATCGGCCCATTCGCGAATGTTTTTTTGTTGTCGATCGGGCCATGTCGAATTTTCAGTTTCTGAAGTGGTGGGTACTGTACTCTCTTCAGATTGCTCAGGGAATACTGTTGGTGTTGCATCAATCAAGCGTGGTATTTGATATAACAATCCCTGTTCTGTGCTATCAGTCTCTGTCATTTCAGTGGGCGGATTTGCTGTATCGGCTGCAAAGCTGGACATACAGCTTAAACTCGCACTAAAAATAAATAGGCTATAAGCAAAAGGTTTTTTTATTGTTCGCATTCGACTTTATCCCTTGTACTTAATGATCATCTTTTTAGTGTGGTGAAAAAGCTGACTTAAAACAAGGCAATATACAAAAAGACAGCAATTATTCCAGCTCAGTTTGTTTGAGGGTTTGATACAGGGTCAAAACATCAATCGGTTGGGGCATCTCCAAAATAATATTGTGAATGCGTTGCCATGTGATGTCTTGTTGGCGATTGAGCAACAAGTAAGGGTAGGCAGATTCTGAATGATCAAAGGCCATTCGATTTTCGCCATGAATCACTCGGGTCTTATTCCGTTCTAAGAGCAATAAAATGGGGGTTTGACGTGTTGCAGCTGCTTCTTCAAATAGAATGAATTTTGGGGTATGCACCAAATGCGCTGGAATATAAGGATAGTAATGATCCATTGACCACAGTAAATGAGCGCGTTCCTGATAAGCACGAAATAGCAAATCGGCATCTGTAAAGTCCATGCCTAAGCTATTGAGGCTCAATTCTTTAATGGCTGCGATATGCAAGTTTGCATGGCGACAATATTGATTTAATAGGCGCATGGCAGCGCTATGATCATGTGCACCAAATAGCAAAATATACTTAATAAATTTATTATCACTATCGATTTGTTCAGCCAAGGTTGCTGGCATGTTTTGCCATGTCTCAATGGCATTGGCATGCATGATCAGCGTGGCATGCTGATCAAGCTCAGGCATGCTTTCAATGTTTAAGTGTAATAAAACATCTTCAGTGGCCGTTTTGGGGGCGATGACCTGTACTGTTGCTTTGAGTTTAAATAAAGCGATTTGTTCAGGTGCAGTAAATTCCTGACTTGGCAATACCTCCACCACTGGCATCGGCGTGAGTTCTTCGATCGGTGTTGGCTTAAACTCGATAATAGGGTCGGGGATTAATGGCGTGTTCACACCAAATTCTGTTTGTGTAGGTACATCAGCATATAAGCTAATCTCTTCTGCTTCTGCTGTATTGGAGTCACTATTTACACTGATGGGATGATTATCCGAGGGATCTGTCTCAGTGATAATGACTTCATCAAAACAATAAGGTGAAGTGTTTTCTATAACAATCTCATGAGAAACAACACTATCCAATGGCAGTATTTGCTGTGCATGTAATAGTGCTTCATCGGTCAATAGACCATGTTCGGTATGCTGGGTCTGCATTACTGCAAAACTCTGTTCTAGCGTTCCCCACGGGCTTTGCCATGGCTGCGTCAGCTGAGGGGTGTAAACAATCACTTTCCAGCTTGCATTGCTATGATGTAAAAGTCCCCAGCCTAGCTGATGTTGTGAGCCAAATTGCTCTAATAGGGCATCTTCTTGTTCAAAATAGCCGACAAAACTCAGTGCATAAGCACTTTTTTGAGCAAACTCAATGGCAGAAGCCTTAGGCTCTGAGCGGCGTTTAAATTCAGCTTGTTGCTTATGAAAAATAGGTTCATCACATAGCTTGAAAATTTGCTTAATTCTATTCTTTGATTTGGCAATTTCAAAAAAATTAAGGCTACGATTCTCTAAATGATTGAGTAAATCATGGAGTTCTTTAAGGAGCTGTGCTTTTTCTAATACATTCATACCTTCGATGCCCTTAAAAATATTTTTGTGTTTTTTCTAAATAAGCGCTCAGTACAATATTGGTGGCAAGTTCCACTAATTTATATTCTGACGAATTGGGTTCTGGGTATTTTTCTGCCATTTCAATTAAATGATCAATTTTAATAGCAAAGGGAGAAATTTTACCTTGTATCAATGCTTGTAGTTCTTGCATAACGCCGCCTGATGGACAAGACATTTATAAAAAAGAAGTTTTGATTATAGAGTGAGGTAAATGGAAACAGGAACAACAATCCGCATTTCTTTGCATGAATTTTTAAAAATATTGATCATTTTTTAATAAAAAAGTGAAATTTTAGTCATTTAGGGTAAAAAATTGTCATCATGATGCGAATGCTATGATGACAAATATGGTCATATTGAAATGTAGTTTTGCATGGAAAAAATGCAATTAAAAATACAAATAAAAATTTTGGATTGATGCTTACACAAAATAAAGGCAATAAAAAAACCAAGCTCCATAAAGGATGCTTGGTTTTTTAATGGAAAAATCTAGTTAAATAGATTAAGCCGCTTTTTGTGTCTCTGTTGTATCAGCTGCAGGTGCTTGAACTTCTGTTGCAGTTTCAGCTTGTACTGATTTTTTAACAGGGAAGTCAGGTACGTATACGATTTGAGCAGATACAGCAGAAGAAAGAGCTAAAACAGAAACAGCCAAAATAGATTGAAGTGCGTTCATCACAATATCCTAACAATCAAATACTCAACGATGTTGAGTAAGGAGAAAAGGTAAATCTTAAAAACATAAAAATAATAGCAAAAGTGGTATATTAAAAAATGATCGTTTCGGCAATACAAGATAAACGGTAATATAAATATACAATATAAAACATGGTGTTAGAGTTATTACTCTATAGTTTTTACTTCTGATATTAGGAATAAATCCAATAACTAAAGGCTTAATTTATTGATGAAAAATACATCATTTACAGTTAAAAGCTTCATCTTATAGAGAGGGAGTTTTACTGAATTTGCTCATGCATGATGTAGCGAAACAACAGTTTCGTTGAATGTTTATATTGAGCTATTTTCAGTTGCAGAATAGGTGGGTGATTATTTGGTGCTGGTGTTAAATATGCTCGTTGAAACAGGTTTAAGCTGGTGGTCTGCCATCATGCGGTCTCTTATGTAACCATTGGCGACAAATGCAGAATTTGAGGAGCTAAAAGCAAAAAAAATTCCCTACGGATAGAGAATTTTTTTTGAAATTTGAGTTCACATGAAAATGAACTTAGTTTTCAGGAGTTTCGCACTGGTCGTCATTGCATTGATTTGCATTTTTTGTTTCAGGTGGAGCAGTAGCTTTATCTAACACTTGTAAAAAGACTTCTTTCGGTTGTGCACCTGCTAAAGCAATTCTTTCATCAAATACAAAGAATGGTACACCCGTAACTTTGAGTTGCTCACGTGCAACCTCTTCATCAAATTTCACAAAATCAGCAAATTCATCTGAATCGAGTAAATCATCAACCTCAACAGGGTTTAAGCCAATACGTGCAGCCACATCTTCAAGGGTTTCGCGTTCACCAATGGCAAGACCTTGGGTCATATAGCTATAAAATAAAGCTTCTTTCGCTTCATTACCCAGACCTTTGCTTTGCGCTAAATGAATCAGGCGATGGGCATTAAATGTATTGCCTGAATTGGCATTTTCCCAATTGAATTCAATACCTTCTTCTTTAGCCATGCTGGCAATATTGCGTTGCATGTCTTCAACTTCAGCGACTGTGCGACCATATTTTTGTGCAAGGCGTTCTGAATTGGAAACTGTTTGGCGTGTTGGTGCTTCTGGGTCAAGTTGGAAACTGTGCCAATGAATTTCTAATTCGACACCTGCTTCTTCAGCCGCACTCTCTAAACGTTTTTTTCCAATGTAGCAAAATGGACAAACCACATCTGACCAAATATCAACGCGCATAATTTTTCTCAACCAATCGTTTTTATAAATTATTGGGGCGAGCTTGAGAATTTAAAGCGTATTTGAGAGCTAGAAAATAAAAAAATACAGCACATCTTTGGATGTTTTTAAAAATAAGAAATGTCCACTTAATTTATAGAGAAACTTAATTAAAAAATCAGAACAAAAAGAAAAAATATAACACTTGGTCTGAATATTATAGATAAATGGTTAATTATTATACTAAAAATTAAATCCTAATTAAAATGAAAAGAACCTCATCCCCTAGAGGTAATTTTTCTTTTTAGCTTTGCTAATTAATTTTTTTTCATGTTGTGCCGTATTTTTAAGCACTGAATAGATAAAACTTAGCGCCCTTAATTATCAAGCTTTGGGCGCTAATTTGACGATATGAGGGAATCGCTATGATTAAACGATCTATTTTTATTGGTTTGGTTGTCGGTTTGTCTTTTGAATCCATTGCGGCATATTCATCACCTACAATGATGTCATTGGATAATGATGCTTTAAGTATGGTGATTGGGCAGGGGGTGAGCAATATGTCGACTGAAGATCCTTATGGTCTGAACTTAGATGTTATTCGCCATCAGATTCAGCAATTTTTTGCCCCAGCATCTGCTCAAGCGACTGCAGATGCCACGACCTTTGGTAAGTTATTTCAGGTCAATGAAAAAGGGGAGCTTTGGTTATCAGTACAGCGTAATGTCGTTTCTATTGGAACCATCGAGTGTGATATGAATTTTGATGGTATGAAGAGCTTAGGTAATCAGCTTGCCAGTGAAATTAAATTCTATTGATGCTTCAGTTTTTCTGAGTGCACATCCATAAAAAAAGCACCCTGAAGAGGGTGCTTTTTTACATGCTAGAGATGCTTAAGCTGATTTAGCTTCTGTTGCATCTACCAACATACGGCCTTGCTCTTCAAAGTTAGAGTGCCAAGAAAGCGCTTCACGAAGAAGATGAGGTGTTTGACCGCCTTTTGCACATGCACGTGCAAAGTAATCATTCAATGCATCGCGGTACATAGGGTGTACACAGTTATCAATAATTGCACGAGCACGTTCACGCGGTGCTAAACCACGTAAGTCTGCTAGGCCTTGCTCGGTTACCAATACATCTACGTCATGACCTGTATGGTCTACGTGAGATGCCATTGGTACTACTGATGAAATGTCGCCACCTTTCGCAATTGATTTTGTTACGAAAATAGCAATGTGAGCATTACGCGCAAAGTCACCTGAACCACCAATACCGTTCATCATTTTGCTACCACATACGTGAGTTGAGTTTACGTTGCCGTAAATGTCGAACTCAAGCGCAGTGTTAATGCCGATGATGCCTAAACGACGTACAAGTTCAGGATGGTTTGAAATTTCTTGTGGACGAAGTACTAATTTGTCTTTGTACGCTTCAAGATTGTTAAATACTTTTTCGCCGTATTTTGCAGAAAGTGTAATTGACGAACCTGAAGCAAATTTCATTTTGCCAGCATCGATAAGTTCAAATGTACAGTCTTGAAGAACTTCAGAGTACATGATGAGGTCTTCGAAGTTTGAATCTTTAAGACCAGTCAATACTGCATTGGCAATTGAACCAATACCAGCTTGAAGCGGGCCTAAGTTTTTCGGTAGGCGTTCAGCAGCAACTTCTTTTTCAAAGAATGCAATCAGGTGATTGGCAATACCTTGAGTCTCATCATCTGGTGCAGTCACTGTTGATGGAGAATCATGTAATTCGTTGTTAAATACGATACCTACGATTTTTGAAGGATCGATATTAATTGCGTGTGTACCAATACGCTCTTCAACATGAGTCAATGGAATTGCTTGACGTGTTGGGCGGTAAGTAGGGATGTAGATGTCGTGTAAACCTTCAAAAGCTGGGCTTAAGTTGGTGTTGATTTCGACAATTACTTTTTCAGCAAAAATCGCAAAGCTTGCAGAGTTACCTACAGACGTTGTTGGAATGATGCCACCGTCTTCAGTGATTGCAACAGCTTCAATAATAGCAACATCAGGCTTTTTCAATTGAAGGTTACGCATTTGTTCAACAGTTTCAGACAAATGCTGATCGATGAACATCACTTCGCCTTTGTTGATTGCTTTACGTAAAGTGTTGTCTACTTGGAACGGTAAACGACGAGCAAGTACGCCTGCTTCTGTTAATTTTTTATCTAAGTCATTGCCTAGAGATGCACCCGTGATTAAAGTAATTTTTAACGGGTTCGCATGCGCTTGTTCAACCAAGGCCAAAGGCACTGCTTTTGCTTCACCAGCACGGGTAAAGCCACTCATACCTACAGTCATGCCATCTTTAATAAATTCAGCAGCTTTTGCCGCGCTGATGACTTTATCGTGAAGTGACGCTAAACGGATGCGATCTAAAGACATCTTTTACTCTCATTAAAATCTCAAAACTGATACGGATTGTACCGATCAAAAAAGCCATTTTGCATACCTGTTAGGCTAAGGTCTAATTTTTTGAAAAAATGCGGGTATAAGAATTATTTATGGTTTTTATCTTTATGATTTTTAAAACTAAAAAAACAGTTGTTTAAGTAGTATACAAAACTGTTTGTTGTATTTTTGAACGCTTGTTAAAAGCGTTCAGTAAAACTTTGTTTAATTTTTTCCAATGGACTGATGTTTAAAACTTCATCATTTTCTAGCTTTTTGAGCGGTAAGGAAATGATCGCTTCTAGTCCGCCTTCGGGCCGATTATGAATTGAAAGTTGTCCAGAGTGAATATCGACAATTCGTTTTACAATGGCCAAACCTAATCCACTACCTTGTATTGTGCGGGCATCATTACCGCGTACAAAGGGTTGCATGAGGTCTTCAATTTGATCTTCAGGAATTCCTTCGCCATGATCAGCCACACTGATCAGGATATGGTCACCTTCATATCTGGTTGCAAGTTCGATTGGTTCAGCACCATAACGCTTGGAGTTGTTGATTAAATTACCAATGAGGCGTTTGAGTGAAAGGCTACGGGCTTGAATAACGGGAAGGTCTTGTGCATCGAAACGAATATCGAGTGGCTTAAACTGGATGACGAGCTCTTGTAGCAACATATTAATATCGGTGTCTTGAGGTTCTTCATCAGAACCATCACGCATATAAGAAATGAACTGATTTAAAATGGCATCCATATCTTCGACATCATAAATCAAGCCTTCTTTTAAAAAATCATCATCTGGCATCATTTCTGCACTGAGCCGAATGCGCGTGAGCGGTGTACGCAGGTCGTGTGAAATCCCTGCCAACATAATGCGACGGTCACGTTCTGTTTGGTCTAAGGTATAGATCATGTGGTTGAATGCTTGGTTCACTTCACGGATTTCTTGTGGTCCATGATTGGTTTCTAAATAGGGCGCACTCCCTGTTTTACTATAACTATTGGCTGCGTGTTGTAAGCGTGCAAGCGGACGGTTGAGCTGACGCACCAAGGTTAAAATAATAACTGCAGCAATAAGTGGAATACCGAGTAGCCAGCCTAAAATAAGTTCAGGGCTATAGTTGGCGTAGGTTTTGAGTGGCTCACGCACCCAATTGCCATTCATTTCTGGGGTTTGAATCCATATACGTGGGTCTGGTTTAAATTGAAAATAAACCGTGGCATTGTCAATGCGCATTTCCTTTGCCAATTTTTGTTCAATTTGATTGGTAAAGAATTCAGCGATGACTTTATCTTTAACGTTTGGAAATTCTTTTTTATCGGTAATGTATTCGATCCCGACTCGATTTTTTAGCCAATTATCCACATCAACTTCGGCATTGTTGTGAAAAATACGTAATTGTGGATTGTTGATAATTTCTAGCTCAACAGCCAAATAGCGTGCATGTTGTTGAATTTCTGGTAAATACAAAGTGCGCCAAAAGAACCACAGCGACATAAATAAACTGAAAAATACGATAAATAAGACTAAAACCGTGGTGCGCATAGCTGCAGACCGGGGTTTGATTTTATCTAGGAAGCGTTCCCAAGGTGTCCGTTTTTTTTCGGAGTAGGTAACGTAGTCGGTAAACTCCTGTGGGTCGATGGGTTCGAGTTTCACGCAGAAATCCTTTAAGCAAATTTTTTGAAATGCAGTTTTTGTTCTTTGTGATGGAATCTTACTGCTGGAACGTTCTTTGGAAGGAGTTCGTTATGTTACTTTTTAAAAAAGTAACCAAAATTTTTGCCATTCGCTGAACTCGCGCACTTTAGTTTTATAAATTCAATTTCAAGCGGCTCAAACAGCAGCGAATGGCATTTCCGGACATGAGAGCCAGTGATTTGACTCTTATGCCAATTTTTTATTCCGCGCCATCTGGAACGAAAACATAACCTACGCCCCAAACCGTTTGGATATAGCGTGCACGGGCTGGGTTTTCTTCCACTAAACGGCGCAGGCGCGATACCTGAACATCAATCGAGCGTTCCATTGCGCCCCATTCACGACCACGTGCTAAATTCATTAATTTGTCACGGGTCAGCGGTTCACGTGGATGCTGTACCAAAGCTTTTAATACAGCAAATTCGCCAGTGGTGAGCGTTACAACTTGTCCTTCACGGGTGAGGGTGCGTGTTGAAAGATCGAGTGACCATGGGCCAAATGAAACTACTTCCATTTGCTGGCTTGGTGCACCAGGTACTTCGCGTACTTGGCGACGTAATACAGCACGAATACGGGCTAAAAGCTCATTTGGATTAAATGGTTTTGGCAAATAGTCATCTGCACCAGCTTCTAATCCAGCAATACGATCTGAGTCACTACCACGTGCAGTCAGCATAATAATGGGCGTATCGATGCTAGATTGACGTAAACGACGGCAAATACTTAAACCATCTTCTACAGGTAGCATGAAGTCCAGCACAATGAGGGAGAACAGTTCGCGCTGAAGGAGTCGATCCATTTGAGTTGCGTCGTGTGCAGTTTTTACAACAAAGCCTTTATCTTCCAAAAAGCGCTGTAAAAGCGTACGTAAACGCACATCATCATCGACAACGAGGATGCGTTCAACGCGGTCAGTTTCGGTTTGTACGGCATCTGTTTTTTCAGCAGGTACAACTAAACTCATGATGTGCTCCTTTATTCTTTATTGTCATCGTAAACAAAAGTAGGTATGCCTTGAGTATACGATTCATTCATATCTATTTACTATGTTCTAAAGCAACAAATATTGCAGTTAAAATCAAGACATAGATACTAAATATATACAGGGATTGGCGAAAAGTATGTTGAGCCGATCTTTGTTAAAACAATGTTTATAGAGGACTTTAAGCACATTTTATGAATTTGCAGTGAATCGGTTGCAAAATCGCTGTGTAAATTATTAAAAACAATTGTGGATTTTATGCACTTGGTCTTTATAATCATGGCTTTTAGTACTTATCCTTGTGGAATCATACACGATGACTGACTTAGTTCAGCAGTTGGCAAAAGAACTTGCCGTACGTCCAAATCAAGTTGAAGCTGCCATCAAGCTTATCGACGAAGGTGCCAGTGTTCCATTTATTGCACGTTACCGTAAAGAAGTAACGCAGGGCTTAGACGATACGCAGTTACGCCAGCTCGATACGCGTCTCGCGTACTTGCGTGATTTATATGAGCGCCGTGAAAAAGTCATTGAATCACTGAAAGAACAAGACAAATTATCAGAAGACTTATTGGCACGCGTTATTGCAGCCGAAACCAAAAATGCATTAGAAGAAATTTATGCGCCGTACCGCCCTAAACGTACGAGTAAATCTTTTAAAGCCAAAGAAGCTGGTTTAGGTCCAATTGCAGAGAAAATTTTTACAGATGCAATTGATCCAGTAGAGGCGCTTAATGGATTTAGTCATGAAGATTATCCAGACACTGAAAGTCAATTAGATGCGATTCAGCATATTTTAATTGATGAGTGGGCACAAAATATTGCTTTAACCACTACGCTAAAAGATACATTTGCAAAAACTGCAGTATTGAAAAGCCTTGTGGCGAGTGATGAGAAAAAAGAAGTGGGCAAAAAGTTCCGCGACTATTTTGATTTTTCAGAGAATCTGAACAAAGTTCCATCACACCGCTTACTGGCAATGCTTCGTGGCCGTCAAGAAAATGTCTTGGGCTTAAAGGTAGATGGTGAAGATACAGCACCATTAGCACGCATCGAAACTGAATATGATTTAGAGACGATTCAGCCACAAAGCCGTCAGGACTATTTAAAGCAAACAGCAAAATTGTTTTGGTTAGGCAAGGTGCGTCCTGCCATCGAACATTCATTGTTGACTGAAAAGCGTTTAGCTGCTGAAGCTGAAGCAATGAACGTATTTGCTGAAAATCTACGTCACTTGTTGTTGTCTGCTCCTGCAGGTGCGCGTACAACACTGGGCGTGGACCCTGGCATCCGTACGGGCGTTAAATTGGCAGTAGTGAATGCATCTGGCGATGTACTTGCACATAGCACAATTTACCCATTTGCACCTAAAGACGATAAAGCAGGCTCAATTGCTGAACTTGCACGTTTATGCCGTGAGTTTAATGTTGATCTGATTGCGATTGGCAATGGTACAGCAAGCCGTGAAACAGAAGCGGTTGTAGCGGAAATGATGGCTGCCAACAGCGACCTGAAATTGACACGTGTATCTGTATCTGAAGCAGGCGCATCGGTATATTCAGCATCAGAATTGGCATCTGCTGAATTACCAGAATTAGACGTATCTATTCGTGGTGCGGTTTCAATCGCACGTCGTTTACAAGACCCGCTTGCTGAGCTAGTGAAAATTGATCCAAAATCTATTGGTGTAGGTCAATATCAACATGACGTGAACCAAACGGGTTTGGCAAAAACACTTGAAGCTGTGGTTGAAGACTGTGTGAACTCTGTTGGTGTAGATGTAAATACTGCCTCTGCTGCAATTTTGGGTTATATCGCTGGTTTGAATAAATCAATTGCACAGCAAATTGTAGATTTCCGTAAAGAAAACGGCCGTTTTGATAACCGTCAAAACTTGAAGAAAGTACCACGTTTAGGCGAGCGTACTTTTGAACAAGCAGCAGGTTTCTTACGTATTCAAGATGGTACAGAACCATTAGATGCGTCGGCAGTTCATCCAGAATCTTATGCATTGGTTGCTAAAATTGTAGGTGCGAAAGCAACGACAGTAAAAGATATCATTGGCAATACTGAAATTATTCGCCAAGTGAATGCTGAAGAATTTGCAGATGACACATTCGGTTTACCAACGATTAAAGATGTGTTGGCTGAATTGGAAAAACCAGGCCGTGACCCGCGTCCTGAGTTCCGTACAGCGCAATTCCGTGATGACATTACTGAAGTTGCTCAACTAACTGAAGGCTTACAGCTTGAAGGTGTGGTGACCAATGTAACGAACTTTGGTGCATTTGTTGATGTGGGCGTACATCAGGATGGTTTGGTACATATTTCTGAATTAGCCAATAGTTTCGTGTCAGATCCACATAAAGTGGTGAAACCAGGTCAAATTGTACAAGTACGTGTACTTAATGTGGATGTTGAACGTAACCGTGTGAATTTATCGATGCGTCCAGAAGGTTCAGAAGCGCCTGCGAAAGCACCGCGCCAACCACGCCGTGATAATGATCAGCCACGTGGTGAACGCAAGCCTCAAGGCAAACGTCCGCAGAATGCACGTCCACAAGGCGATCGCCCACAAGCGAAGAAACCACACACTCAAAAACCACAAGAGCAAAAAATTGGTGGTTTAGGCGCATTGTTATTACAAGCAGGTGTGAAAGGTTCTAAGTAATCTTTTCACCGCAATAAAAAAACCTCCCAGTTGGGAGGTTTTTTTATCGTAAAAATTAGCCATTGATGATGGGCACAATCCAACCACATACAATCAGCATGATGCCTAAATGTCCGAGTTTTCGGGTGATGCTCACCAGCTTAGTCGGTGGTTGTTCCAGCTGCTTCGCATATTCTTCCATGCTGATCCCTTTCTTGGATTTGCTGGTATATAAGAACACGGCCAAATCAATACAAATTAAAATGGTCCCAATATCTGAAACGAGTTCCATTAAATCAAAGTCTTGTGTATATAGCGACAACGCAACGCCGTACACAAGATAAATGCCAAAGGCTAAACACAGATATTGCAGGACCCATAAAAACTTCTGCATAATTTTCAACATATCAATAGATCAGGGGGATTATACAAATAATTTGTAGAATGCCCAAAACTACAGGTCTTGTAAGACATCGGCAAAATTTTGGCTCTCAATTAGGGCTAAAAACTCATCGCCTAAACGCTGACTTTCAGCT
>NZ_SGSS01000032.1:0-33114 GCF_004209135.1 Acinetobacter sp. WCHAc060006
ATAAAAAAACCTCTTCAAAAAATTGAAGAGGTTTTAGTGTCATTAAAGCGTTCTTGAAAGCAAAAAAAATCGTGAAGATCTAAGCTAAGCTTTCAAGTGCGACAGATTACTTACGAACAATAAGAACAGGTGCTTGAGCAGAACCCAACACACTTTGTGCAACACTGCCTAAGAAGAATTTTTTCAGACCAGTACGCCCATGTGAGCCAATAATAATCAGATCCGCCTGGATTTCATCTGCAGCTTTCGCAATTTCACTATGCACAACTTGCCCTTCAAGAAGTTTTGATTCAACGTTCAGGCCTGTGCCTTCAAATTTAGCCAAGGCTTCATTGAGTGTGGCTTGAATTGAAACACGTGCGCGCTCAATTAATTCATTCGTTTGCGACGCGCTAATATATTCTGCTGCAATATATGGGTCTAAAGTGAGGACTTGAACCACCGTAATTTTACTTTTAAATGCTTGTGCAATTTCGATGGCTTTATCTACTGCGGCATAAGAAGTTTCTGAACCGTCTACAGGAACTAAGATATTCTGAAAAGTCATGTGAATACTCCTGATCTAAATATAAATTTATAGAGAAATTAAAATGGTTTTAAAGCTTATTAATTGAGCATACCTAAGTTTTAAATAAAATAAAACCTAGTAAATACATAGGGATAATTATTATTGATGAGTTAAAAAATGATGTGTAAACAGATGCTTGTGGATGATTTTGGGTTGAATTAGAAATATCTTGTTATTTAAAAAAATTAAAATAAAAACTTAGCGCTGGAAGATATAGAGAATAAAAAATTTAGCCTCAAACTTAAGCTTGAGGCTGAAAATGTAACAGACGATTAGTCACACTGAATTTGTGTGGCATCGAGTTTAATTTTGGGTGCCAATTGCGCATAGCTGAGAAGTACTTTTGCGGTTTTTTCACCAAAAATTTGTTGCTGAAGCTGTTGAATTTGCTTTTGGCTTAATCTTTGCGAAGCACAGCTTAATGCAATTTGATTTTCACGTGCCAATTCTAATTGTTGCTCTGTATTTAAATCAGCAAAGCGCACGATTTTTTGTTGTGCACGACTCAATTGCGCCATACTGCGTTTTTGTTGCATGCTGAGGAAGCTGTGATGGTTGATCCACTGTGCAACATCACGGCGTACACCGTTGTAATCGACAAAAATAGGCGAGATGATTTGACAGCCTGTAAATAAGCACATGCTCAAGAGCAGGATGAAAATTTTTTGCTGCATACTGTGGCCCTCAGCGGATTTAAAAGGAATTAAGGATAAAAATACGTGAAAAAAATACTAAATACTGTTGAATTTGTTTGTTTTTTGGCTGAAACAATCACATTTGATTAAACACTAAACATTTGCGAATAAAAATGCTTGACGCTGGGGGGCTAAATTTAGATAATGCCCACACAGTTTACGGCTATGTAGCTCAGTTGGTTAGAGCACCGCACTCATAATGCGGGGGTCACAAGTTCAAGTCTCGTCATAGCCACCATTTTTATAGACCAAGCTCTCAGCTTGGTCTCTTTTTTTGTGCTTTAAAAAAGTATAAATAATTCAGCACAAATAAAATGAAAATTCTGTATTTATCTAAATAGATGATGCTGTTGTACTTCGGTTTAAATTTAACTGAGTTCAGATCTAAAAAAAGCCCAAACACTAAGTTTGGGCTTTTTTATATTGCGCATCTGCTGTATTTAATTAGATGCCTGGTTTCCAGCCATTAACGATTGGGTAACGGCGTTCACGGCTAAATGCGCGTGAGCTAATACGTGGGCCAATCGCACCTTGACGGCGTTTGTATTCATTGAAATCGACTAAGCGAATGATTTTTGCAACCACTTCAGCATCAAAGCCTTTGGCAACAATATCATCTTGGCTCATGTCTTCTTCAATGTAAGCGTACAAAATCGCATCCAATATATCATAAGCAGGTAAAGAGTCTTGATCGGTTTGATCTGGACGTAATTCTGCTGAAGGTGGGCGCGTAATTACACGTTCAGGAATAACAGGGGATTCTGCAATGCTGTTACGGTATTTAGCCAATTCAAACACGATGGTTTTGTATACGTCTTTTAATACCGCAAAGCCACCGACCATATCGCCATAAAGCGTGCAATAACCCACTGACAATTCAGATTTGTTACCTGTAGACAGTACCAAGTTGCCAAATTTGTTTGAAAGCGCCATTAATAGCGTACCGCGTGAACGCGCTTGCAAGTTTTCCTCTGTAGCATCTGCTGGTGCATTGCCAAAGAAAGGATAGAGCGTTTGCATAAAGCTGTTCACAATTGGATTGATTTCGGCAATACCAAAGGTCACACCCATATTTTTCGCTTGTTCAGCAGCATCTTCCACACTGATTTGTGCAGTATAGGTATACGGCATCATTACGGCTTGTACTTTGTCTGCGCCAATGGCATCAGCAGCAATCGCCAACGTTAAAGCTGAGTCAATACCGCCCGATAGGCCAAGAATTACACCTTTAAAACCAGAGCGTTGTACATAGTCGCGTGTTGCAAGTACAAGGCTTTGGTAAATTTCAGCCATGGTTTCAAGTACAGGAGTAATTGAACCCGCTTTAAAGGTTTTTTGTGCGCCATCGTATTCTGCAATGTACAGCTCTTCTTTAAAGCTTGGTGCTTGTAGTGCAACTTGACCATCTTTGTTCATCACAAAGCTTGTACCGTCAAAGACGAGGTCATCTTGTCCACCGACTTGGTTACAGTACACCAAGTTAATGTGCAATTGTTTAGCCAAAGCACTCATGGTTTCAACGCGATGCTGTGGTTTACCTACTTCATACGGTGAGGCATTTAATACCAGTACAGTTTCTACGTTGAGTTGAGCCAGCTGCTGGACTGTTGGTAAAGACCATACGTCTTCACAAATTAAAATACCAAATTTATGGCCAAGGTATTCAAACACAAGGTGTTGATGTCCTTCGCTGAAATAACGTTTTTCATCAAATACGCTATAGTTTGGTAAATTTTGTTTGTTATATACACCCAAAACTTGACCGTCTTTCATAACGGCAGCTGAGTTATAGCGGTGGCCATCTTCAGTCGTGTTGACGAAGCCAAAAACCAAAACGATATCTTTAATTTCTGCTAATTGATCAAAAGCGAGTTTAGTGCGTTTATTTAAGCTAGGGCGTAGCAATAAATCTTCAGCAGGATAACCTAGCGTTGAAAGTTCTGGGAAAACAATAATATCGGCATTTTGTTTTTTAGCTTCATTTGCTTGCTCGAGCATTTTTGCAGTATTAGCTTCTATATTTCCAATATGTGGAGAGAATTGAGCAAGTGCAATTTTAAAACTATTCATTCCAACTAAATCCTATTCCTATAAGTGAATACACTTAAATTACTGATATTTTTATTATAATAATCCAGTGGAGTGTATTTGCGGATTAATAAACAACGAACTTAAATGCGAAAATTGACATATAAATGTGTGCTTGAAAATTACTGGCGACGCATAAATTAAGTCTCAGCTATTCTAGCTGAATTTAACATAGATACTAGGGGCTATTTATATCATTTCAAGCTCAAAGCTTGTAGCTTGTCCTATAAATGTGAGTTTTTGGAGATTTTAAAGGTTAATTTTTGCTAAATATGCGGAGGGTATTTGTGTATTTATGAAGTTTAATAATAGTATATTTTTTAAATCACTTTATATTTCATTATTATAAATAAAATTAATGATATAAAACCGTTCATTATGGTTGAAGAATAATATTTGGGATTTTCTTTAAGAAAATATCTCGCGCAATATCACCTTGTTGTTCAATATTATAGCAAGTAAAGGCTTTGTTGGCTTTAAAGCGGTAAGCATAGGGATTGTATTTTCGTGCAGAGAGAAAATAAGCCGTTTGCAACAAGGCACCGCGGAGTAAAACATTGATGCCTTGCTGGAATTGATAAATATGCGTCATTTCATGAATAAACAGTGCTTGGTACGCTAGGCTGGCTTGGCTATAGTCAGCTTTATAATGCCGATTATGTGCATGAATATCACCACAAGGTGCCATCACGACCCAAGGGCTTTGCCAAGGGACAAACAACTGATTCATGATGCGCACTTGGCTGTAATCAATTAAGTCACCAAATACGCTTTGGCACAGTTGAACTTCTGCTGGCGTTAACTGTCGGCACTTAAATTGATCGAGTTTTAAAAAGGGCAGGAGCACAGACAGTATAGGCAACATAGTTAAATCGAGTAATACACTGTGGTTATTAATAGCAGTCTGTGGTGTGGCTTTTCAAGTGTAGACCGCAGAAGGTTTCATCTCTAGAACATGAAAGTTACAATAGTGCGGTCTCACTCAGGTTTTAAGCACTATGAAAAAACGTATTCACACTCTCATTTCTGCCATGAGTGAGCACATGTATGAGCGTGAACAGATTATTGCCCTGAGTTTGCTTGCAGGTGTGGCGGGTTTAAATACCTTTTTATATGGTCCACCCGGTACAGCCAAAAGCTTGATTTCGCGCCGTGTGTCGAGCGCATTTGAAATTACAGAATATTTTGAATATTTAATGAATCGCTTTAGCACGCCTGAAGAAATTTTTGGTCCTGTGTCAATTAAGGCACTGAAAGAAGATCAATATATTCGTAAAACTGAGCATTATTTGCCGCGAGCTGAATTTGCATTTTTAGATGAAATTTGGAAAGCCAGCCCTGCGATTTTGAATACCTTACTGACTTTGGTAAACGAACATAGTTTTAAAAATGGTGACATGATTCAACACGTACCACTAAAAGTCCTTATGAGCGCTTCAAATGAAATACCAGAAAGCGATCAGGGACTTGATGCACTTTATGATCGTTTTATCTTACGCTTGGTAGTGCCTCCCATACAGCAGGTCAATCATTTTCATGCCTTGTTGCAAGCCAAGCCTGTAATGGCAAAGCCAGAAGTCGACAGTGCACTTAAGATTAAAAAGCACGAGCTTGATGAGTGGCGTATACAGATCTATGCAGTGCAGTTACCTGATGCTGTTTTAGCTGTGTTTGATGAAATTAAACAACGTTTAGCGCTGAATCTGGATGAGCTTGATATTTATGTGTCCGATCGACGTTGGCAACGTGTGGCATATTTGGTTAAGGCTGCCGCTTTTTTAGACCAACGCAGTCAAGTTGCGCTAAATGATTTGTTTATCTTGCAGCATTGTTTATGGACTCAACCCGAGGAAATTGAACTTATTGCTCAAATTGTCGAGGAATCAATTTTAGAGTTTGGTCTGAAATATGCCTCAGCATTGGATGAATTAATTGTAGAAAAAGAACAGTTAGAACAAGACATTTTAAATGCCTTTTACTATACCGACGACGTGTATGAAAGTTATCTCATTGCCGATACTGAATATTTGCGTGTCACGATGAATTTAGATGAACATTATAAAGATCGAACTTTGTATTTGGCACTGGATAAAATGGGCACCAATAAAGACTTTTTTGCTGTAGATGTCACCGGTGAAGAAGTACGCGGTATTGTGTGCAATTATAACGGTGGTCGTCGTTGTACCTTAAAGGGTGGCTACTATGGTTTGGAAGAAGTGGTGACGCCTTATATTAAATATCCAAAAGGCAGTCTGCGCAATGTGGTAGATGATGCACAAGTGGTGCAATTGAAAGCACAGATTAAACAGCTCAAAGCGAAACTACAACAAGATGCTATGCAACAAGCGCAGGCTTTTGCACATGAGCAACAAGCCTTGCAATCAATATTTGTGTTGCCTGCGCAGGCAGAAAAATTGGCTCAAGGCATGCAAGCAAGAGAAGCGCTGTATCAAATCCAACAACAGGATTGTGTACGTTTGGAACAGTTATGCCAGCGCTAAAAACAGCATCGGCACGGCAAACGCATGCTTCTATTCAGCGTTTAACGGATCAGCTCTATAGTGAGCTTGGGCAATCGAGTGTTAAGCATTGGCTAGATGATCGTAAAGTGGCACAAAAGTTAGATGAGCGTGTGCATGAATGGGCTTATCAGGCTAAAAATAATTTAGACACGCAACATCCTTATTTGGCTGAAGTACAACAGTTTGAGTTTTGGATGGCACAGTCAGAAGTGAGTGCTACACAATTCCAGCAGATGCAACAACAGTATCAGGCCATGACGGAACGTTTGCAGGACACACCGCTTTTAGATGCATGGCACTATGCAGATGAACCACTGAATGACAATCGTAGGCAACTGCATTTTCAAATATTGAAAGATAAGTGGCAACGTAAGTTAACTGAGGCGATTGCGCATTGGGAATTTGAACAATTGGCGCTGATGCGTGATGCATTTTTACAAGATATTCAAGACTTTTTGTTGTCCTTACAAAAAATGTCCAAACATCAAGATAGCTTAGGTGCAGATACGGGTATTTTTATTGATTATTCCAGTGGGAAACTGAGCCCACAAGCGGTTGAAAAATTTGCAGAATGGAGTGAATACTTAGCCAGTGATGTTGCTTTGCAACGTTTGTGTAAGCTGATTGGTTCAGCACAGCCGACACATTTTGCACGTAAGCGTATTGCGACACAGTGGCATAACCAGCCTGATAGTGCTGTTGTTCAGCAGGCTTCAGATGAAATTGCAGGCATACAATTAGGTCGAGAGCTGTCATGGGCACTGCCGAATGAACTGGCTTTGTTGGCGGATCCTGATTTGCAGATTCTATTTGATTTAAAATATCTTGAATCCAATATCAGTAGTTTTCATTTGCAAGGACAGCAAGCCAGTCGAATTTTGCATGATGCAAAACCGAAGCAAAAGCCCGTGGGTAAAAAAGGTCCGATGATTGTCTGTCTAGACACCAGTGGGTCTATGCATGGTCAGCCTGAACTGATTTCGAAAGCGATGTGTTTGTATTTATCTATACAAGCACTGCGTGAAAAACGTCCCATGTATTTAATTAACTTCTCGACCCATTTGACGGCTATTCAGTTAAAAAAATGGCAGGCGCTTGATGATGTGATTGAGTTTTTAAGCCAATCTTTTCACGGGGGCACCGACATTATTCCTGCCATGCAACATGCAGTAGATATGCTAGAACAGCCCACCTTCCGCCAAGCGGATATTGTAGTTATTTCAGACTTTATTATGGGTCAGTTGGGTGTAGAATTGATGCAAAGCATTGAACAACATAAACAGCAAGGTACAGGCTTTTATGCTGTGGCGATTGGTAATTTTAGATTTGATCATTTAGATCAGGGTTTATTTGATCATCAATGGATTTATCAGTCGGCAACTGGCAAGGTGATTGAGCTTCCTAACAAGTCAGCGCGAGAGATACCTTTAAAATAGGGCGTGACCTGAACTGATAAGAAAATGGTTTTTAAAGAAAAATAATTGAAAAAATTGTTAGACATGCGTCGAGATAGGTAAAAAATGCCAATCTAAAGACGATTTTTGCAAATGGATTGCATAGCCAGTTGGCTTACTTTTTTTACATCGGTTGGTGTATTGCGTACACCACATTGGCGTATTTCGCAGATCGGATGCGAATAAAAAGAGTAAGCATTATGCAAATGATTAGCCCAATTAAAAAAGCACTGTCTAAGGTATTTACCACTCCTATATTTGATGAAAATAGCCAATCGAATGTTGTGCCAATTCGTCACATGAAATTTGATTTTGAACCTCAAAAAATTGATGAAAAATTTTATATGAATGCAGAATTGGCCAGCGCTTATTTTGCCTCATTATCAATTTTTTTGACTCGCGGTGAAGACCTTGTGATTGATACCGCGCGATTTCACCGTGATTTCATTCAAGACCCTGTGCTCAAGCAACGCGTGACCTCACTCATTGGTCAAGAAGCTATACATTCAAAAATGCATGAAGAGCTGAACGAAGCTTATTTACAACGTGGCTTACCTGTGACGATTTTTCGCAAATTAGAACATTATGTCTTTGCTTATGGTTTTGAACGCTTACCACAACCAATGAAGCTGTCATTGATGGCTGCAATTGAGCATTTTACAGCGGTATTGGCTGAGTACATGATGAATCATGAAGAGCTATTTTTTAGATCGAATGATGAGAAGCAACGTGCCATTTGGATGTGGCACATGCTAGAAGAATCAGAGCATAAAGATATTGCCTTTGATGTATTTCAGGTTTTATCCAGCAATTATGCATTGCGTGTGGCTGGCTTTTTTCCAGCCCTGATCACGATTCTCGGCTTAATCTCAGTCGGTGCTTTCTTTGTACCGTTTTACCGCAAGCCATCAAACTTAATCAGTCTGAGTTATTGGAAAGATGTACCACGTAGTTTCCAGTTGATCTTTGGCTTAAAAGACGGAGTTTATGGTAGCAGTATTGGACATATTTTTGACTATTTGCGTCCGAGCTTTCACCCGAATGATCACGATACCTCGGTGTTTTTAGAATATTACAAAGATCGTTTATTAAACCCTGAAACAGGGGTGTTAACGCCGTATTTCACCAAAGAATTTACGCCAGCGTTACGTGTGTAAGCACAGATTGAGATAAGGAAATATCGATGGGATTATTTAGTCAAAAGAAAAAGCCAAGTCACCAAGCATACACAGTTGTAACAGGTGCAGGAAGTGGTATTGGACGTAGTTTTGCACTTGAGCTGGCACAGCGCGGTGGTCAAATTGTATGTGCAGATATTAACTTAGAGGCAGCGCAAGAAACAGTAGAGCAGATCCGTAGCAAAACAGGTCAACAAGCTTATGCTGTACAGTGCGATGTGGGAAATAAAGAGTCGGTGCAGGCTTTGGCATCAGAAGCTGAAGCTTTGCTTGGACACCCTGTAAGTTTGTTAATTAATAACGCAGGTGTGGGCTTGGGTGGTAAGTTTGAAGAGGTTTCTCTAGAGGATTGGCAGTGGTGTATGCATGTCAACTTATGGGGGGTGATTCATGGTTGCCATTATTTTGTACCGAAGTTTAAGCAGCAAGGTTTTGGTGCCATTATTAATGTGGCATCTGCTGCAGGTTATACCGCAGCGCCCGAAATGACTGCATATAACGTGACCAAATCGAGTGTGTTGGCATTGTCTGAAACCCTAGCTTCGGAGTTACGCGCATCTAATATTCGCGTGAATGTGCTATGTCCAACTTTGGTTCCAACCAATATTATGAAAAATGGCCGTTTACCGAGTCGTTATTCGGGTATGGCCGATAAATTATTGATGCAACATGCTTTTACCACCAGTGATGCGGTTGCAGCGAAAACACTGAATCAATTGGATGCAGGCAAGCTGTATACCATTCCGCAACCCGATGCGAAGTTATTTTGGTGGTTAAAACGTGCTTCACCAAGTTTGTACGTCAAGCTTTTAGGTTTGGGTTATCCCATTTTTAGTAATTTGACCAAATAAAAAAGTGAATAAAATGAATATGGAAACACAATTAGATCTAGCAGATGAATCTCAGGCCGTATCTGAGCAAGGCGATTCAACACAAGTGAATACAAAGACAGTGGCGAAGACTGATAGCGCTAAAGCTACAAAAAAAGCAGTTGAAAAAGTACTGCATACTTACGACACAATTGTGATTGGCGCGGGAATTTCAGGAATTGCCACTGCACATAAAATGCAACAAGCAGGCTATGACAATTATCTTGTGCTCGAAAAAGCAGACCGTGTGGGTGGAACATGGCGTGATAATAATTATCCAGGCTGCGGTTGTGATGTACCTTCAGCACTGTATTCGTTTTCATTTGCACCGAGTCATCAGTGGAGTCATTTGTTTGCCAAGCAACCTGAAATTTTAAGTTACTTAGAAGATGTGGTAACGAAATTTAAGCTACAAGATAAAATTCAGTTTAAGCATGAACTACTGGAAGCAAAATGGGATGCAAAAGCCCATGTGTGGAATTTGGAAACCTCACAAGGTGCATATCGAGCAAAAACTGTGATTTTTAGCACTGGCCCAATTACAGAGCCATCTTTACCCAAAATCAAAGGTATTGAAAGCTTTAAGGGTGAAATGTTTCATTCTGCGCGCTGGAATCATGATTATGACCTAAAAGGTAAGCGTATTGCGGTGATTGGCACTGGCGCTTCTGCAATCCAATTTATTCCGCAAGTACAGCCTTTGGCCAAAGCGTTGGTGGTATTTCAGCGCACAGCCCCTTGGGTATTGCCAAAAGCAGACATGCCACTGGGCAATAAAACCAAAGCATTGGTCGAGCGATTCCCTGCCATTCAGCAAATCTGGCGTGGTAGTGTGGCGCAGATTTTAAATGGCATTAACTTTGGTTTACGTCATCCGAATTTTTTAGAGCCTGCGAATTACCTCAGTCGTCAATTGTTAAAATTGCAAATTAAAGATGACACACTCAGAGAAGCCGTAACCCCCAATTTCTCGATTGGCTGTAAGCGACTTTTATTTGCCAATAACTATTATCCTGCATTGCAACAAGACAATGTTAAATTGGTGCCGCATGGTTTAGTTGAAATAGACGGAAATACCGTCATTGCAGCCAACGGTGAGCGCTTTAAAGTGGATGTAATCTTACTGGGTACGGGCTTTGAAGTGGCTCATCCGCCTATTGGTCAGCGAGTATGGGATACGGACGGTATTCGACTGTCGGATCGTTGGAAAGACAGTTCTCCTGAGGCGTATTTGGGGGCGAGCATTGAAAAAGTACCGAATGCATTTTTGGTGCTAGGGCCAAATATTTTGGTTTACGATTCATTTATTGGTATTGCAGAAGCACAGATTCAATACATTGTGGATGGGCTACTTCAAATGAAACAGCAGGGCTTAAAGCAAATCTCAATTAAGCCAGATGTATTGCGTTACCATAATGTGAAGTTACAAGCCAATCTGCATAAAACCGTATTTAATGCAGGCGGTTGCTCAAGTTATTATTTAGATCAAAATGGCCGAAACTTTGCTGCATGGCCATGGTCCTTAACTGAGCTAAAAACACGCCTACAGAAGCTCGATTTATCGCGTTATGATGTTGCTTAAAGCTAAAAATAGATTTCATTAAAAGCCTGGGGATATCTCAGGCTTTTTTATTTATCGTTTGAATGGGTGCTTCGATAGAATTTAGCTTTTTTTGATTCCGCTTGAATATGCCGAGTACTTAAAACGTCTTAAACGCCTGCCTAAGCTAGCTAATGAGGATTGTGCGTGGGAATCTTAAAATGTTTGTGGTTGCGCTGATATGAGCGCGTAGGCATATCATTGGAGTGACTTAAAAAGCAATATACAGATTTAATTGTTTAGATATAAAAAAACCGCCACAAAGGGCGGTTTTTTTATATCGAAGAATTCTTGCGAATTAACGACCTTGGATGTCGCGTTCAACTTCACCAGTGTAAAGCTGACGTGGACGACCAATTTTGTAAGGTGCGCTGTGCATTTCTAACCAGTGGCTGATCCAACCAACAGTACGTGCAAGAGCGAAGATTACAGTAAACATTTCTGTTGGGATACCAATCGCTTTAAGGATGATACCTGAGTAGAAGTCTACGTTAGGGTAAAGGTTACGTTTGATGAAGTATTCGTCAGAAAGCGCAATACGTTCAAGTTCCATAGCCAAAGCAAGTTGTGGATCGTTGATACCAAGTGCAGTTAACACTTCGTCACAAGTCTCTTTCATTACTTTCGCACGTGGATCGAAGTTTTTGTAAACTCGGTGACCGAAGCCCATAAGTTTAACTTCTTTAGTTTTCACTTTTTCCATGAACGGAGCAACGTTCTCTACAGTGCCGATTTCATCAAGCATCTTAAGAACAGCTTCGTTTGCGCCGCCGTGAGCAGGGCCCCAAAGTGCAGCGATACCAGCAGCGATACATGCGTACGGGTTAGCACCAGTAGAACCAGCTAAACGTACTGTAGACGTAGAAGCGTTTTGTTCGTGGTCAGCATGAAGCGTGAAGATACGGTCCATTGCTTTCGCAAGAATAGGGTCAACTTTGTAGTCACGATCTGCTGGAGTAGCAAACATCATGTACAAGAAGTTTTCTGCATAGCTTAAATCGTTACGTGGGTAAACGAATGGTTGACCTACTGTGTATTTGTAAGTCCAAGCAGCCAAAGTAGGTACTTTAGCGATTAAGCGGATTGCAGTGATTTCACGGTGGTCAATGTTTTCAACATCGAAGCCGTTGTGATAGAACGCAGAAAGCGCGCCAACAACACCACACATGATCGCCATAGGGTGCGCATCACGGCGGAAGCCATTGAAGAAGCGGCTAACTTGGTCGTGAACCATAGTGTGGTTACGAACTTTAGCATCAAATACTTCTTTTTGTTCAGCTGTTGGAAGCTCACCATTCAAAAGAAGGTAACAAGTTTCTAAGTAGTCTGCTTTAGTTGCAAGCTGAGCGATTGGGTAACCACGGTGTAAAAGAACGCCTTTACCGCCATCGATGAATGTGATTTTAGATTCACATGCAGCTGTAGATACAAAACCAGGATCAAAAGTAAAGTGACCTGCGGCCAATACATCTTTAACGTCGATTACATCTGGGCCCAATGTGCCGCTGTAAATTGGTAATTCAATTTCTTTGCCATCAAGCTGTAAAATAGCTTTCTTGCCAGTTGCTTCAGACATTCAATAGATCTCCTGTCCCGGTGAGTGTTTATCTGACTCTTAATGCTAATATTTTAATGCGAGAATCAGACGGATCAAAATTTGCTATAAGATTAGTGAGTACTGAAATTTTGTCAATTATACTTATGGATAAAAGTGCCACCTTCACACAGGTTTGGTCATCTCTTTATCCAACTTGAAATGAGTCAATTACAGCATCGACGCAGTATGATAAGTCAAATTAGAGCAGAGTTGCAGACTTAAATGATGTTGCTGCTTTATTTGTAAACAAATTTTAATTGCTAAAAACTCTGAATGTTTCTTATTAATCAAGTCATATTATGACTTAAATTATTATAATTCTCGTAACTTACAGGTTTGTGATTCATGAAAATGTCGTTTTATTACTCATAATTAAAAGCGCTAAATAGAAGTTGTAAAAAAGTTTGTTTGCTCAAAAAATGACTTATTAAAAGTATAAAATTGGGTGTTTAGTATTCGATTTTTAATTTTTTTGCTAGTTAAATGGCAGTTTTTAGCGTTAAAATTGTGCAAAAAATAGAGTTATTCACAGACTAAGTTGTTATTAAGTCACGTGATATTTCACAAATGTTTTTGAAAATAAATAATAAGTATTTAGTTGCTAAATAATGGTGTTGGATAAACTTATGTTTTTGATTAAAATAAAGAGGGGGACAGACATAAACTTTTTTTGTGCTTTAGTCTAAAGTAAAAAACAACTATTACAACGCCAAAAACTATTAATGAAAATAACATTTAATATTTGAAAACCAATAACATAGTGTTTAAATCTGATCTTTTTACATTGTTTTTATGTTTAAATTAATTGTTAATGATTCTTATTTAAGGATTTTTTTTGATTATTTCCTAAATGGCATTGTTTGTATTTTGATAGTTCACGTTTTATAATTCAGTGTCGTTAAAAGTTTAGGTCTTATTTATCTAGCTTTAATATATAAATAAGTCCGAACAATGCCAGCTTTCCTTCGAATTAATTCCAACAAACTCCGGATGGAGTTTTTACTTACAGGATGCCCGCTGTGAAAAGCAACAGACCTGTCAATTTGTCCATGGGTCAAGTTTTATCAGTAAACTTAAAATCCCCTGTGGCTATTGCATCAATTTTACACCGTCTTTCAGGTGTTATCGTATTTTTACTTGTACCGGTACTGCTTTGGTTATTAGACAAATCATTGTCTTCACCAGAAGGCTTTGCAGCGGTTCAAGAAATCTTTAATGGTTTCATTGTTCGCTTCATCGTATGGGTATTTGTAGCCGGTTTAATCTATCACTTTATTGCTGGTGTTAAGCATTTGCTTGCTGACGTTGGCGTAGCGGAAGAGCTACAAAGTGGTCGTACAGCAGCTACTATCGCATTAATCTTGTCTGCAATCGGTATTATTGCGGCATTTGTATGGATCGTACTCTAATGAAAAGTGCTTCAGGTTTTTCGGGTTCAGGTTCTCGTGATTGGTTTGTCCAACGCTTAAGTGCTGTGGTACTGGCTGTATATACTGTTGTTGTCTTTGGTTGGATCCTTTGCAACAGTGGTTTTACATTTGAACAGTGGTACGGCTTTATGATGACATTACCAATGAAGATTATGTCTTTATTGGCTGTCTTATCTCTTGTTGCGCATGCGTGGATCGGTATGTGGCAAGTATTCACAGACTATGTGACTACTCGTCAAATGGGTCCTTCAGCAAATGGTCTGCGTTTAGTGCTGACTTCTGCAGTTATTATTGCTGTATTTGCATACGCAATCTGGGCGATCCAGATTTTTTGGGCGAATTGATAGGAAACAATCATGGGCGCTATAACCCCTAAAGAAGATTACACAAATATTCCACACGAAACTTTCGATGCAGTCATCGTTGGTGGTGGTGGTTCAGGTATGCGTGCTTCTTACCAACTTGCTCAAGCTGGTTTGAAAGTTGCTGTATTGACTAAAGTATTCCCAACTCGTTCACACACTGTAGCGGCGCAGGGTGGTATTGGTGCATCTCTTGGTAACATGCAAGAAGATAACTGGCACTATCACTTCTACGACACTGTTAAGGGTTCTGACTGGTTAGGCGACCAAGACGCAATCGAGTTCATGACTCGTGAAGCGCCTCAAGTTGTGTATGAGCTTGAACACCTTGGTATGCCATTTGACCGTAACGCTGACGGTACAATTTACCAACGTCCATTTGGTGGCCATGCTGCGAACTATGGTGAAAAACCAGTTCCACGTGCATGTGCAGCTGCCGACCGTACAGGTCACGCGCTTCTTCACACGCTTTATCAAAGCAACGTGAAAATGGGTACTCAATTCTTCGTAGAATGGATCGCGCTTGATCTTATTCGTAACGAAGCTGGTGACGTACTTGGTGTTACAGCAATTGACCAAGAAACGGGTAAAATTGCAGTATTCCAAGGTAAAGCAACATTGTTCGCTACTGGTGGTGCTGGTCGTGTTTACCGTGCATCTACTAACGCTTATATCAACACTGGTGATGGTCTTGGTATGGCGGCTCGTGCAGGTATTCCATTACAAGATATGGAATTCTGGCAATTCCACCCAACAGGTGTTGCGGGCGCAGGCGTATTGTTGACAGAAGGTTGTCGTGGTGAAGGTGCAATCCTTCGTAACGATGCTGGTGAGCCGTTCATGGAACGTTATGCTCCGACACTTAAAGACTTGGCACCTCGTGACTTCGTATCACGTTCTATGGACCAAGAAATTAAAGAAGGTCGTGGCTGTGGTCCTAAGAAAGACTACATCTTGCTTGATATGACGCATCTTGGTGCTGACACAATCATGAAACGTCTTCCATCTGTATTCGAGATTGGTAAGAAATTCGCGAACGTTGACATCACTAAAGAGCCAATTCCTGTAGTACCTACAATCCATTACCAAATGGGTGGTATTCCTACAAACATTCATGGTCAAGTGGTTGTTCCTGTAGCTCGTGAAACTGAAGCTTTGGTTGCGAACTACAATAAAGAAACTGATGTGTACTCACACAACGCGGGCGACCGTGATTTCACTAAACCAGTGAAAGGTTTCTATGCAATCGGTGAATGTTCATGTGTATCTGTACATGGTGCAAACCGTCTAGGTACAAACTCATTGCTTGACTTGGTTGTATTTGGTAAAGCTGCTGGTGAACATATTGTTGACTACGTAACTAAACACCATGGTGATGAATACGCTCCATTACCTACAACTGTTCTTGAAAACACTTTGAATCGTGTTCGTCATCTTGATGAATCTACTTCTGGTGAAAATGCTCAAGAAGTTGCAGATGCAATCCGTGACATCGTTCAAGACCACGCTGGTGTATTCCGTACATCTGCACTTCTTGAAGAAGGTGTGAAACAGATTCTTGCGATTGAACCACGTGTACGTAACATTCACTTGAAAGACAAATCTAAAGTATTTAACACAGCGCGTGTTGAAGCTCTAGAAGTTGAAAACTTGTATGAAGTTGCGAAAGCTACATTAATTTCTGCAGCTGCACGTAAAGAATGTCGTGGTGCGCATACAGTGGTAGATTTCGAATTACCACCTGATCATGCTGACTACCCATACGGCCGTCGTGATGATGAGTGGATGAAACACACTTTATGGTTCTCTGTAGATAACCGTCTAGAGTACAAACCAGTACGTTACCGTCCATTGTCGGTAGATGCTATTCCACCTAAACCACGTACATTCTAATTGGGAGAAGTAAGATGAGTAGAGGTACTCGTACATTTAATATCTACCGCTACGATCCTGATAAGGATGCAGCTCCGTACATGCAAACTTTTAAACTAGAGTTGACAGACAAGCACCGTATGTTGCTTGATGCGCTTCTAGCATTAAAAGTGCAAGACGAATCTTTAACGTTCCGTCGTTCATGCCGTGAAGGTATTTGTGGTTCTGATGGTGTAAACATCAATGGTAAAAATGGTTTAGCGTGTCTTTGGAACCTAAACGACTTACCTGACGTGATTACGATTCGTCCATTACCAGGTCTTCCAGTAGTGAAAGACTTGGTTGTAGATATGAATCAGTTCTACGATCAGTACAACAAAATCCATCCGTTCCTAATCAACAATCAGCCTGCGCCTCCTAAAGAGCGTTTGCAGTCTCCTGAAGATCGTGAACACTTAGATGGTTTGTATGAATGTATTCTTTGTGCATGTTGTTCAACTTCATGCCCATCATTCTGGTGGAACCCAGACAAGTTCTTGGGTCCTTCAGCATTGTTAAATGCATACCGTTTCATCATTGACTCACGTGATACATCTACACAAGAGCGTTTGGAGCGTCTTGACGACCCATTCTCGCTTTTCCGTTGTAAAGGTATCATGAACTGTGTGTCAGTATGTCCTAAAGGCTTGAACCCTACTAAAGCAATCGGTCACATCCGTAACATGCTTTTAGATATGGCTGGCTAATGCGGTACTGACGTAAGTCAAAAAAAACGCACCTTTGGGTGCGTTTTTTTTATGCTGATCATTTATGTCATGGGAATGTCATGAAAACTTATGCAAAATAGCGATGTTTAAAATAGCTTTAAAATATAACGCTACAGTATTGAGTTGCTAGATGTCAGCAAAATTGATGAAATTTGCAAAATTATTGTGGTTAATAAATGACGGGTTGCTCAGCTGGGCATGTAAATGTGAATGGAAAATGTTATCATATAACGCATAAGAGGGTGTCGGTAGAAATATTGAACACTCTTTTGTTTTATTTGGCACTATTTGTTAAGACTTTAGTATCGATTGCAAGATTTTTGAACTTAAAGCACCATATCTTAGCTGGAAAATATTGAACTGTATTTAGCCAATTTATGGGAGGTATGTGTCAAAAAAATCAATTGAAAACAGGTTACGTGTTAGCATTTAACATACGACTATATGCGAAAAATGTGAATGAAATTGGTACATTTTTTCTACATTTTAAAGCATTAAAGCAGTATATAAATGTCAGATGACATGTTTTGAAGTCGGTTTAGACAAAGTAAATAGTCGAATTTATTTTATCTAAGACGATTTGCAAAAAATTGCCCGGTTTTGCTGGGTATTACAATGAGTGATGATGCCGCTGAGGGGCGTTATTGTTCGTTAATCACATTGGGAAATCCTAATGTAGTGATAACGCCTCATGGCTTAAGCCTAATGGGGACTAATGTCTTTTTACCAATAAGACATTATTAATCATGGGTTCGCTTAAAAAGCATCCTGAAATGTTTTTGCAATAGGAAATGGGTCCACAAATGCAAGAAGTTGCTGACGCACTGCGTCTTGACACTGAACTTTCCGCTGACAGTGCAGCGTATATTGAAGAACTTTATGAGCAGTATTTAACGGCTCCAGACTCAGTGGAAGCTGACTGGCGTGAATACTTCGATAAATTCCCTAAAGGTGATCAACCGCACAGCAATGTACGTGAGCAATTCCTATTATTAGGACGTAATTCAAGTCGTGTTCAACCTGTCGTTCAAAGCGCAGTAAGCACTGATCACGAACGCCGTCAAATTGGTGTATTACAACTCATCGCTGCATACCGTAACCGCGGTCATCAAAAAGCAAAATTAGATCCACTTGGTTTGGCTAAGCGCGAAATCGTGCCTGATCTAGACCTTGCTGCACATGGTTTAACTCAATCAGATATTGATACACCGTTCAACACGGGTAATCTTGCGATTGGTAAAACTGAAGCAACTCTAGGTGAAATGGTTCAAGCGATGGAAGCAACTTATGCTGCTTCAATTGGTGCTGAATACATGCACATTGTTGATACCAAAGAAAAACGTTGGATTCAACAACGCCTTGAAGGTGCTAAAGGTCAATTTGGCTTTAGCGCTGAACAGAAAAAGCATGTACTTGAACGCTTAACAGCTGCAGAAGGCCTTGAAAAATACCTAGGTAACAAGTTCGTTGGTGCGAAGCGTTTTGGTGTAGAGGGTGGTGAATCATTCATCCCTATGGTTGACTCTTTGATTCAACGTGCAGGTTCTGTAGGTTGTAAAGAAGTGGTTATCGGTATGCCTCACCGTGGCCGTTTAAACCTTCTTGTAAACATCATGGGCAAAAACCCAGCTGACCTATTTGGTGAGTTTGAAGGTAAAGCACTTCATAAGAAAGGCTCTGGTGACGTTAAATACCACCAAGGTTTCTCTTCAAACGTAATGACTCCAGGTGGCGAAGTTCACTTAGCATTAGCGTTTAACCCATCACACTTAGAAATCGTTGGACCTGTAGTTGAAGGTTCAGTACGTGCTCGTCAAGTACGTCGTAAAGATATCGGTGGTGATGATGTATTACCAATCATCGTTCACGGTGATGCTGCATTTGCAGGTCAAGGTGTTAACCAAGAAACCTTCCAAATGTCACAAACTCGTGGTTACACAGTGGGTGGTACAGTTCATATCGTCGTGAACAACCAAGTTGGTTTCACAACGTCTGATCCACGTGATGCACGTTCTACAGAATACTGTACTGACATCGCGAAAATGATCCAAGCACCGATCTTCCATGTGAACGGTGATGATCCTGAAGCTGTATTGTTTGTTTCTCAATTGGCACACGATTTCCGTCATACATTCCGTAAAGACGTCGTAATCGACATGTTCTGCTACCGTCGTCGTGGTCACAACGAAGCCGACGAGCCAGCTGCAACTCAGCCAATGATGTATCAAATCATCAATAAAAAAGCGACTACTCGTACGCTTTATGCTGACAAACTTGTACAAGAAGGCGTTCTTGATCGTGCTTCTGCTGATGCAATGGTTGAACAGTATCGTTCTGACCTTGAAGCAGGTAAACACGTTGCAAATGCGTTGGTACTTGAGCCAAATACAAAAATGTTTGTGGACTGGAAACCTTACCTAGGCCATGAATATACAGACAAATGGGATACCACTTTCCCAATCGAACGTCTAAAAGAGCTTGGTGCGAAAATGCGGGAGCTTCCTGAAGGCTTCGTGATGCAACGTCAGGTTGCTAAAGTGATTGATGATCGTCTGAAAATGCAGACTGGTGAAATGCCATTGAACTGGGGTGCAGCTGAAACTTTAGCTTATGCATCTATTCTAGATGAAGGCTTCCTTGTTCGTTTAACAGGTGAAGACGTTGGCCGTGGTACATTCTCACACCGTCATGCAAAACTTCATAACCAAGTAGATGGTTCAACTTACATTCCATTATGTAACTTGAAAGAAAACCAACCACGTACTGCAATTTATGACTCATTATTGTCAGAAATGGCGGTTCTTGCATTCGAATACGGTTATGCAACGACTCTTCCGAAGAGCCTTGTAATTTGGGAAGCGCAATTTGGTGACTTCGCAAACTGTGCACAAGTTGTAATCGATCAGTTCATCGCGTCTGGCGAAACGAAGTGGGAGCGTGTATGCGGTCTGACTATGCTTCTTCCACACGGCTTTGAAGGTCAAGGTCCTGAGCATTCATCAGCTCGTTTAGAGCGTTTCTTACAGCTATGTGCTGAAGAAAACATGCAAGTGATCACACCGACTACACCAGCGCAGATTTACCATGCGATGCGTCGTCAAGCACTTCGTCCAATCCGTAAGCCAATGATCGTGACTTCACCGAAGTCTCTTCTTCGTCACAAACTTGCAACATCTACATTAGAAGAGCTTGCAAATGGTACATTCCAAACTGTGATCGACGAAATCGACAACATCAACAAGTCAGACGTAACTCGTCTCGTACTTTGTGGTGGTAAGGTTTACTACGACTTACTTGAAAAACGTCGTGAAAAAGAATTGAACAACACAGCAATTGTTCGTATCGAACAATTGTATCCGTACCCAGAAGCGCGTCTTGCTGAGGTTCTTGCACAATATCCAAACGCTACTGAATTGGTTTGGGCTCAAGAAGAACCGAAAAACCAAGGTGCTTGGTTGTTCATTGCGCCACGTCTATACGAAGGTGTAATGAAGTCTGGCAAACAGCTTCAAATTAGTTACGCAGGCCGTGAAGCTTCAGCTGCACCGGCATGTGGTTCACCATATTTGCATGCAAAACAACAAGCTCAGCTCGTAAATGATGCTTTAGCGATCGTAGCTGAATAACAGGAGATTCTTAATAATGGCAACCGAAATTAAAGCACCGGTATTCCCAGAGTCAGTTGCTGACGGTACAGTTGCAACTTGGCACAAACAACCTGGTGAAGCAGTATCACGTGATGAAGTGATTTGTGATATTGAAACAGACAAAGTTGTTTTAGAAGTTGTAGCTCCTGCTGATGGTACGCTTGTTACAATCATCAAAAACGAAGGTGATACTGTTCTTTCTGCTGAAGTGATTGCTGAATTTGCTGAAGGTGCTGTTTCTGGCGCTGCAGCAACTCAAGCAGTTCAATCTGAAGAGAAAGTAGAACAAGCTGCTGCACAAACTCAAGCGGGCAATGCACCGATTGTTGAACGTGCTCAAGTTGCTGACCAAGCACCTGCAGTGCGTAAAGCATTAACTGAGTCTGGTATTGCTGCAACTGATGTTGCGGGTACTGGTCGCGGTGGTCGTATTACTAAAGAAGATGTTGCAAATCATCAAACTAAACCAGCTGCTGCTCCTGTTGCACCGCTAAGTGTTGCTGTAGGCGAACGCATCGAAAAACGTGTTCCAATGACTCGTCTTCGTAAGCGTGTTGCTGAACGTCTACTTGCTGCTACTCAAGAAACAGCAATGTTAACTACGTTCAACGAAGTAAACATGAAACCAATCATGGAAATGCGTGCGCAATACAAAGATGCTTTTGAAAAGCGTCATGGTGCACGTCTTGGCTTCATGTCATTCTTCGTTAAAGCGGCAACTGAAGCACTTAAACGCTACCCAGCTGTAAATGCTTCAATTGATGGCGACGACATCGTTTACCACGGTTTCTACGACATCGGTGTAGCGGTTTCTTCTGACCGTGGTCTAGTGGTTCCAGTTCTTCGTGATACTGACCGCATGAACTATGCTGAAGTTGAAAACGGTATCCGTGCATACGCTGGTAAAGCGCGTGATGGTAAATTGGGCATCGAAGATATGACTGGTGGTACGTTCACTATTACTAATGGTGGTACTTTCGGTTCATTGCTTTCTACACCTATCTTAAATACGCCACAAACTGCGATTTTGGGTATGCATAAAATCCAAGAACGTCCTATGGCTGTAAATGGTCAAGTAGAAATCTTGCCTATGATGTACTTAGCGCTTTCTTATGACCACCGTCTAATCGATGGTAAAGAAGCAGTAGGCTTCCTTGTAACAATCAAAGAATTGTTAGAAGAACCAGCTAAGCTAATCCTTGATCTTTAATACTTCAGAATAATGCAATGGGCTTAGAGTGATCCTCTAGGCCCATTTTTGGAGATACACATGTCTCAATTTGATTTAGTTGTTATTGGTGGCGGTCCTGGTGGTTATGAAGCTGCTATCCGCGCTGCTCAATTAGGCTTTAAAGTAGCTTGTATTGAAAAACGTATTCATAAAGGTAAACCATCTTTAGGTGGTACTTGCTTAAACGTGGGTTGTATCCCATCTAAAGCATTACTTGATTCATCTCACCGTTATGAAGATACAGTTCATCACTTAGATGACCACGGTATTACAACAGGTGAAGTGAAGTTTGACCTTGCAAAATTACTTGCACGTAAAGACAAAATCGTTGACCAATTAACTGGCGGTATTGACCAGTTATTAAAAGGTAACGGTATTGAATGGTTAAAAGGTACTGGTAAATTACTTGCTGGTAAAAAAGTTGAGTTCGTATCTCACGAAGGCGAAACTCAAATTTTAGAACCTAAATACGTGATTCTTGCGACTGGTTCTGTACCTGTAAATATTCCTGTAGCTCCTGTAGATCAAGACATCATTGTTGACTCTACTGGCGCTTTAGAATTCCAAGAAGTGCCTAAGCGTCTTGGTGTGATTGGTGCAGGTGTAATCGGTCTAGAACTTGGTTCAGTTTGGCGTCGTCTAGGTGCAGAAGTTGTTGTATTTGAAGCAATGGATGCATTCTTACCAATGGCTGACAAAGCTTTGGCAAAAGACTACCAAAAACTATTAACTAAACAAGGTCTTGATATCCGTGTTGGCGCTAAAGTTGCTGGTACTGAAATCAACGGTTCTGAAGTTACAGTTAAATACACTCAAGGCGGCGAAGAAAAAACTCAAGCATTCGATAAATTAATCGTTTGTGTGGGTCGTCGTGCTTATGCAGAAGGTCTATTGGCTGATGACTGCGGTATTAAATTGACTGAACGTGGTTTAGTTGAAGTGAACGATTGGTGTGCAACTTCAGTTGAAGGCGTATACGCAATTGGTGACTTGGTACGCGGTCCAATGCTTGCACATAAAGCAATGGAAGAAGGCGTAATGGCTGTTGAACGTATTCACGGTCATGCAGCACAAGTGAACTATGACACGATCATTTCTGTAATCTACACACACCCAGAAGCGGCGTGGGTAGGCTTAACAGAACAACAAGCGACTGAAAAAGGTCACGAAGTTAAAACTGGTCAATTCGGTTTTGCTGTGAACGGTCGTGCGTTGGCTGCTGGCGAAGGTGCTGGTTTTGTTAAGTTTGTTGCAGATGCAAAAACGGATCGTTTACTTGGTATGCACGTGATTGGACCTGCAGCATCTGATATCGTACACCAAGGTATGATCGCGCTTGAGTTTGTATCAAGTGTTGAAGATCTTCAGTTAATGACTTTCGGTCACCCGACATTCTCTGAAGTGGTTCATGAAGCTGCGCTTGCAGTCGATGGACGTGCGATTCACGCGATTCAGCGTAAACGTAAATAAGATGTTAAAAAGAGTGGCTTTGGCCGCTCTTTTTTGTTTTGATGGTTGTTTTTGTATGAACAATCATCTATTAATAAAGAATAAAGAAATTGAATAACAAGCCAATATTGTGTTGATGGATGTCTAAATATTGGTCGGTAATAACAAAGTAAAAGCAGTAAAAAGGTAATTGAATGAATTTACATGAGTACCAATCCAAAGCGTTATTAAAAAAATATGGCATGCCAGTCCAAGAAGGCGTATTTGTTACGACTGCAGAAGAAGCGGTAAAAGCTTTTGAGCAATTGGGTGGTAAATTTGCAGTACTCAAAGCCCAAGTTCACGCAGGTGGCCGTGGTAAAGCAGGTGGTGTTAAGGTTGTAAAATCTGCACAAGAAGCGACAGACTACGTTAACCAAATGGTTGGTTCACGCTTAGTGACCTATCAAACAGATGCATTGGGTCAACCTGTAAGCGGTATTTTGGTTTCTGAAGATGTATATCCTGTAGAGCGCGAATTGTACCTAGGTGCAGTTGTAGATCGTTCAAGTCGTCGTGTGACCTTTATGGCTTCGACTGAAGGTGGTGTCGAAATTGAAAAAGTCGCAGAAGAAACACCTGAAAAAATTATTAAAGTTGAAGTTGATCCATTGGTGGGTTTAATGCCATTCCAAGCCCGCGAAGTGGCATTTGCTTTAAATCTTAAAGATGGTCAAATCAACCAATTTGTCAAAATTATGACGGCAGCTTACCAAGCTTTCATTGAAAATGATTTTGCTTTATTTGAAATTAACCCACTTTCGGTACGTGAAAATGGCGAAATTTTATGTGTTGATGCAAAAATTGGTATCGACTCAAATGCCTTGTATCGTTTACCTGAAATTGCAGCGCTACGCGATAAATCGCAAGAAAATGAGCGTGAACTTAAAGCTTCTGAGTTTGACCTCAACTATGTGGCTTTAGAAGGGAATATTGGTTGTATGGTCAATGGCGCAGGCCTCGCAATGGCGACCATGGACATTATTAAATTGTATGGTGGACAACCTGCAAACTTCCTTGATGTTGGTGGTGGTGCAACCAAAGAACGTGTAATTGAAGCTTTTAAAATTATTTTGGCAGATACGTCTGTACAAGGGGTTTTAATCAATATTTTTGGTGGAATTGTACGTTGTGACATGATTGCTGAAGCAATTATTGCGGCGGTTCAAGAAGTCAATGTGACTGTGCCTGTAGTGGTGCGTTTGGAAGGAAATAACGCAGAACTCGGTGCAAAACTACTAGACGAATCTGGACTGAAATTGATTTCTGCAAACGGCCTAGCCAACGCTGCAGAAAAAATTGTTGCTGCTGTAAAAGGCTAAGGGGAATCAAGCATGAGCGTATTAGTAAATAAAGACACAAAAGTATTGGTACAAGGCTTTACTGGTAAAAACGGGACATTCCATTCTGAGCAATCCATTGCTTATGGTACAAAAGTTGTGGGTGGTGTAACGCCGGGTAAAGGTGGTCAAAAACATTTAGACCTACCCGTGTTCAATACTATGAAAGAAGCAGTGCGTGAAACAGGTGCGACGGCAACTTCTATCTATGTACCTGCACCTTTTGTTTTAGATTCAATTATCGAATCCATTGATTCGGGTATTGAGCTGATTGTTGTAATTACAGAAGGTGTGCCAACCTTAGACATGCTAAAAGCCAAGCGTTACTTAGAAACATACGGCAATAACGCACGCTTAATTGGGCCAAACTGTCCAGGTATTATTACCCCAGGTGAATGCAAAATTGGCATTATGCCAGGTCATATTCACCAAGCAGGCAAAATTGGTATTATTTCGCGTTCAGGCACATTAACTTACGAAGCTGTAGCGCAAACTACCAAGCTTGGTCTTGGTCAGTCGACTTGTATTGGTATTGGCGGTGACCCAATTCCGGGCATGAATCAAATTGATTGCTTGAAATTGTTCCAAGAAGATCCACAAACCGAAGCCATCATTATGATTGGTGAAATTGGTGGTACTGCGGAAGAGGAGGCAGCTGAATATATCCAGTCGAATGTAACTAAGCCTGTAGTTGGTTATATTGCTGGGGTAACTGCGCCAAAAGGTAAACGTATGGGTCACGCTGGGGCGATTATTTCGGGTGGTAAAGGCACAGCAGAAGAAAAATTTGCTGCCTTTGAAAAAGCGGGTATGGCGTATACACGCAGTCCTGCTGAATTAGGCTCGACCATGTACGAAGTGCTAAAAGGCAAAGGTCTGGTTTAAACACTTGATCTAAACATAAAAAAGAGAGTCTTAGGATTCTCTTTTTTTTGTGCGCTAAAAGGCGTTTTTAAGCTTGTATATAAGAGCAATAATGGCTTGGGTATTTGTTCGGTTTTAGGGTTAAGTGAAACTGCATGAGAAGATTGAGCCTACTTTTAAATAAGAGTGAAGTTTGAAGGCTCTGAAAAAAAACGAAGCCATAAAAAAGCAGTGCGAACACTGCTTTTTTAATTCATCCAGAATGTATAACTCACTCAAAACTTAGTTTTTGCTGGTTTTTAAGCTCTGGGTCAAGCCATTAATATCGCCGCCTTGAATGCCAAGTTCACTCATTAAGCTGTCAATTAGCGGGGCTTGAGAGCGATAGCGTAGGGCACTATTCACGACTTGATCAGACAATGCAACTTGACCTTGTTCGCCTTCAACACCAGCTGTTGAGCCAGTTACACCACCAAGACCATTGACTTGCAAAATCTTAATGTCGTCAATGTTTTCCATTGGTTTTACGCTTTCACGGATAATTTCAGGCAAGTACTTCAGCATCGCTAAACGAATCTGCATTTCAACCTGTTCAGATGACAATACGTTATTTGCTTCGTTTACAGCGCGTGTACCTTCAGCATCCACTTGATATTGTTTTTCCATCGCCTGTGCGAGCAAAACTTTCGCATCTGCTTCACCTTTGGCTTTTAAGCGAACTTTTTCGGCTTCTGCTTCAGCTGCAATACGTATCGCTTCAGCATCATCAGCAGCAGCTTGTTTGCCTGCTTCGGCAGCCACAGTAATTGCAATCGCTTCTTTCTCTGCTTTTTCTTTTGCAGATACCAATTCAACAGCCTTTTGACGCTCTGCTTGTTGAATTTGGCGGACGGTAATCACTTCTTCTTCAGCTTTTACCGCTTGAGCGCGAGCTTGATCGGCATGTGCTTTGGCTTCAGATTCTGCACGAGATTTTTCCGCAATCGCAATTGCGCGGTCTTGCTCAGCCAGTTCAATGGTTTTCTTTTGCTCTACTTGTGCTTGCTGAATGATCTGTGACTTTTGAATATTTTGATTTTCAACGTCACGGGCAGCAGTAATACGCTTTAAGTCGACTTCACGTTCAGCTGCAATACGCGCTTCTTCAGCTTCACGTTTTTTAGCTGCTTCTTGCGATGCAATTTCTGCAAGCTGTTCTGCGCGACGTACAGAAATTTCACGTTCTTGTTGTAACTTGGCATATTCTTCTTCACGTAGAATCTGCAAGCGAGCTTGTTCTGCTTCTAAGTTTTTGGTTTTGATCGCTAAGTCAGCATCTTGTTCAATCGCATTACGCTTACGACGGCGGTCTTCAATGGTTTCTGTGAGTTTAGTTAAACCTTCGGCATCGAAGGCATTTTGTGGGTTAAAGTACTTAAAGCCAGTTTGGTCTAAGCCCGTTAATGAAACAGTCTCAAGCTCTAAACCGTTTTTATGCAAATCTTCAGATACGACCTGCTGTACTTTTTGCACAAAGTCGACACGTTTTTCATGTAATTCTTCCATCGCCATTTCAGCGGCAACGGCACGAAGCGAGTCAACAAATTTACCCTCAACTAAATTTTTCAGCTCATTGGGTGACATGGTTTTTTGACCCAAAGTTTGTGCTGCTGTTGCAATGGAGTCAGCAGTTGGTTTTACACGTACATAAAACTCTGCCATCACGTCCACACGCATACGGTCGCGGGTAATCAGCGCTTGGTCATCCGCACGGCGTACTTCTAGGCGTAGGGTATTCATATTGACTGGAATAATTTCATGTAACACAGGGAGCACAATTGCACCGCCACCTAAAATTACTTTTTCACCGCCAAAGCCAGTACGCACAAAAGAAATTTCTTTGCTTGAGCGACGGTAAAGTCGAGCCAAGATAAAACCAATAAAAATAAATGCTGCAAAGATAATGCCTACGCTAATGAGTAGGCTACTTGGAATCATGTCTAACATTGTTGTAAATAACTCAAGATTGTTGTAATTGAATAAAAAATAAAATTAAAGAGAATAAATTAAAGTACTTATACAGATACAGCCTGAAAAACGGTTTTGATTTTATGCGTTAAAATAACAGACTGACCTTGACCAAATGTCGCTTCGGTTTCAGGTTCGACCAAAATGTAATGCGTTGTGCCATGGTGGTCGATCACTTTGGCCTGAGCAGGGTAGTTTTGTCGTGCTTCACCCAAAATAATGGTTGCTGTACGGCCAATTAACTCATCACTATAAATGGCCATCGTTTCATCTTGAGGTAAGATTTTTGCCACTAACTTCGCTACAGTGCGAACCACAGGCATACATAAAAACAGGCAAGCAAATGAAATAAGCCAAACATTAAACAACATGTCGGTCATTTGAAGGGTGATGCCTTGAATGATAAAACCTGTGAGCGCATAGGCTGTTAAAAAGATAATTAACCAAACAAACAAAGGAACACGTCCTAAGTAAAGCCAATCTAAAGCCTTACCCATTAAGCCGTGATCGGCATCAATGTGTGTTTCTGCATTGGGAGTTGCGCTATCTGTTAAAAATTGGTCAAGCAGTGTTTGTGAACCGCCTCCAATGATTGTTAGCAGAATTTCAAAAATCCCAAACAAAAACATTAAGCACAAACTGGTGCTAAATGCGATGTTCGCTGGATGTGTGAATAATTCCCACATATAGGTTGTTCTCTTTTATATTTGGAGTTTTGCTTCAAACATTTAAGCTTAAATATTTGCTGGCTACTCATATTTATTCAATTAAAGATACCATTGAATGATGGAGTTGTGTAAAAAATAGCTGACAAAAATTGTCAAAATGTATAAGAAATTTTCATCTCAATTGCATATTTTTTGCATAAAACGTGCTTTAAATCTTGAAAGATTGGCATTTTGTTTGATTGAGTCACGCTTTAAATGTGGTAAAAATACAGCATGCGTTTACTCAAATTACATGTTTTAAATTGACTCAGCTTTATTATTTTTGTATTTGAGCCTTCAGAATAGAACTTAGCCAGTCCTTATTTAACTGGCTAAACCACAGAGTAGGTGCATGATTTCAATACCTACACATCTTAATTTCATACAGTGCTTTAACTTTTGTTATTTCAAACGATGTGTTTGGTGTACATAGGCTCGTATTTAGAGTAAAGAAGTTTGAATACGGACTTTTATATCTAAGGCATTTTGTTCAATAAATGCTTTCATCCATTGCACTTGTTCACCCATAGGATTGGTTTTTACAGCGCTGTCTAAAAATGCCATTTCAGGCAGTGCATATAGTTGCTCTTCAATGGCATTTTTTAATTGGGTAGCATTGCAGGCCAAGGGCATACTAATGGTATAAAAACCTTTCGGATAATTATAAAACACATACAGTAAATTAAAGGCCCGTTGATCGCCTTTTAAATTACCCGCACCAATTTCATAGCGACGGTCTTGGTTGCTGTGGGTAATCCCAATCACAAATTCCCACTTTTGCTCCGAAAGTCGTAGACCAAATTGCAGACCTAATTGATCAGAACTCAGTTCATGTTGTACAAAATTATTCAGTGGTGAACCGTCTTCGTTCAAGGCTTCTTGTAAAATAAGCATGTGTTGCTGATGCTGATAGATAAAGCCAGCAAGTTTCGCCTGTGCTAAGCGGGCATTAAGTGCTTCAAGGTCAAAATGGCTATAAGGCATAGTCTATGGGTGAGATTGGCTAGATTCACTTTAATCTAAAGTGAAAAATGAAGCTTGCAAATACATGCTTAAGAGTTATTAACTATGGCGTTATTGTTACCTAAACTTAATATTTTGGCGCTAAAGCGCTAGAATCAGCTGGTTTGATATAGTGTGCTTTATTGATTAATTAAAATTGATAAGTACTATCAGAAAAGTTTTATATGACGAATTTGCATATCAATATAATAAAACAAGCAATAGTCTAGATAACTAAATCACTATAATGAATATAAATTTTCAAAAGTGTCATAAGTACACGTTTTTCTAAGCTGGTGTTGTCCATGTCGTTAAATGAGGAAAGACTTACTCATCTTAAACAGCTAGAAGCTGAGAGTATTCATATTATCCGTGAAGTAGCAGCTGAGTTTGAAAACCCAGTCATGCTCTATTCGATTGGTAAAGATTCAGCAGTCATGCTGCATTTAGCATTGAAAGCATTCTATCCTGCCAAACTTCCATTTCCGCTGCTGCATGTAGACACGGGCTGGAAGTTTAAAGACATGATTACTTTCCGTGACAACATGGCGAAAGAGCATGGCTTTGATTTGATCGTACATCAAAACAAAGAAGGTAAAGATGCAGGCGTAAATCCATTCGATTACGGTAGCTCAAAATATACTGACATTATGAAAACTCAAGGCTTAAAACAAGCGCTTGATAAATATCAGTTTGATGCTGCTTTCGGTGGAGCACGTCGTGACGAAGAGAAATCTCGTGCCAAAGAACGTGTTTACTCGTTCCGTGATACCAAACACCGTTGGGACCCTAAAAACCAACGTCCTGAACTTTGGAATCTTTACAACGGTAAAGTGAACAAAGGCGAAAGTATTCGTGTGTTCCCATTGTCTAACTGGACTGAGTTGGATATTTGGCAATACATCTACCTCGAAAATATTAAATTGGTTCCTTTGTACTTGGCTGCTGAACGTCCAGTGGTTGAGCGTAACGGTACACTGATCATGGTTGATGATGAGCGTATGCGTTTGAACGAAGGTGAAGTGCCACAAATGAAATCGGTGCGTTTCCGTACTTTAGGTTGTTACCCACTTACAGGTGCGGTTGAATCAACTGCAACAACTTTACCGGAAATTATCCAAGAGATGCTTTTAGCCACCACATCTGAACGTCAAGGCCGTATGATCGACCATGACGAAGCAGGTTCGATGGAAAAGAAAAAGCAGGAAGGTTACTTCTAAGAATCTCATAATCTCCCCCTAACCCCCTCTTTACTAAAGAGGGGGTACTCCCGAGAAAGAACGGAGCGAAGTCTCCCTTTCTTAAAGGGAGATTTAGAGGGATTAAAAAGATTCAGAAACCGATTTCAAAAGAATATGTGGAGCTTTGAGCAATGTCTCATCAATCAGATTTAATTAGCCAAGACATCTTGGCGTATTTAAAACAACACGAAAATAAAGACCTTCTACGTTTCCTGACTTGCGGTAACGTGGATGATGGTAAATCGACTCTAATTGGCCGTTTGCTTTACGATTCAAAATTGATTTATGAAGATCAATTACAAGCTGTGACTCGTGACTCTAAAAAAGTCGGTACAACGGGTGATGCACCTGACTTGGCTTTACTTGTCGATGGTCTACAAGCAGAGCGTGAACAAGGTATTACCATTGACGTGGCTTACCGTTATTTCTCTACTGAAAAACGTAAGTTCATTATTGCTGACACCCCAGGGCATGAGCAGTACACACGTAACATGGCAACTGGTGCGTCGACTGCAGATTTAGCGATCATCTTGATTGATGCACGTTATGGCGTTCAAACGCAAACTCGTCGTCACTCATTTATTGCGAGTCTTTTGGGTATTCGTAATATCGTGGTTGCAGTGAACAAAATGGACTTGGTTGAATTCTCTGAAGCGCGCTTCAATGAAATTCAAGCAGAGTACAACGAGTTCGTAAACCAATTGGGCGACCGTAAACCTGCGAACATTATCTTCACGCCAATTTCTGCGTTGAATGGTGATAACGTTGTCAACAAATCACCAAATACGCCGTGGTACCAAGGTCAGACTTTAATGGAGACTTTGGAAACTGTTGAAATTTCGCATGATACGAGCAAGCACGAATTCCGTTTCCCTGTTCAATATGTCAACCGTCCGAACCTCGACTTCCGTGGCTTCTGCGGTACGATTGCACTTGGTGAAGTAAAAGTTGGCGATACCATTACTGCATTACCATCTGGTAAGTCTTCGACTGTTAAAGAAATCGTGACTTTTGACGGTAACTTAGACAATGCTGTTGCAGGTCAAGCGGTAACACTTACGTTAAATGATGAAATTGATATTTCACGCGGTAACGTGTTGGTTAAAGCAGGCGAACAGCCATTAATTTCACGTTCTGCACGTGCCTCTGTGGTATGGATGACAGAGGCGCCTTTAGTGGTTGGCAAACTGTATAACGTGAAGTTTGGTACACAAACTATTCCTGCCAAAGTTGCGAAAATTAACTACCGTACCAATGTAAACACATTGGAAAAAACGGAAGTTGAACAGCTTGAACTGAATGCGATTGCAGATGTAACGATTGAGTTTGATGCGCCAGTGGTATTTGACCGCTATCAAGACAGCCGTTACACAGGTTCATTTATCTTCATCGACCGTTTAAACAACGTAACTGTTGGTGCGGGTATGGTTGAGTCTGCAGTGGAATGGACTGCACACAACGAGCCTGTAACTGCTGAAGCGCGTGCTGCACGTTTAGGTCAAAAACCTGCTGCGGTAACTGTGACTGCTAAAGCCCTTGAAAATGCGCAAGCGATTGAAAGTTTGTTGATTCAGCAAGGTGTGGTTGCAATTGCGAAAGCTGGTTTAACTGTGGAGCAAGTTGCACTAGTTCGTGAAACTGGTGTGGTTGTGATTACTGATAGTGCTGAAGGTACTGATGTGACTTATACAGTGGAGACTGCTGAAGAAGTTGCTGAGAAAATTGTTGAGTTAGTTCGTCTGTAATAGATTGAATTGATTTAAAAAAGACCCGCTTAAAGGCGGGTTTTTTTGTTCAAGCTAGTGGTGTTGTGTTAAATTTAATCATTCTTAAAGTGTATTTGGGGGAATACATGATTACTGGATTTACATTGCATAACGTCGCAACATATAAAAATAAGGTCGATGTTGATGGACTTAAAAAGTTAAATTTTTTTTATGGCACAAATGGTTGTGGTAAAACAACAATTAGTAGATTGCTTGCAAATCCCAACGAACTAAAATTTTCTAAATGTACTGTTAGTAATGTAAGTGGGTATAAAACTTATGCTTATAATCAAGATTTTATAGAGAAAAACTTCCATTCGAATGATCATTTAAATGGGGTATTTACTCTTGGTGATGATACAAAAGAAGCACAGATACAAATTGCTAAAATAAAAAATGATATAGAAGTTATCACAAAAGATATTGATGAAAATAGAAAAATATTTGATGAGCAAAACGATCAATCTTTAGTAAATCAACAAAGGATTGAAAGGGAAAAATTAGTAGCTAGGGCGTGGGAATTTAAAAAAGGAATAGAAGAAAAAAGTGAACTGATAAGAACTTTGCTTACAGGATTTAATCATAGTAAAGATGCATTCTTTAACGAGCTAATACGCCGATTACCACAAGCTCAAGCTAAGTTGGAAGACGTGGATTTAGATGTATTGATACATGGAGCATCCATTATTTATGGAGATGAGCAAAGTCAAAAAAGTGAAGTTACAAAAATTTCATTAGGTGGATTGGTTAGCTTCTTACCATAACCTGAATTATCGGAGGTAATTGTTAATTCAACTTCGAATAATCAGATTAGTGAGT
>NZ_SGSS01000033.1:0-32595 GCF_004209135.1 Acinetobacter sp. WCHAc060006
AGTGAATATTTAGAATTAATTTGTTTAATAATTATACAAATAATGGATATTAAAGTACTTTTCTTAAATTTTCTTACATTTTCGGCATGATATTTTAAGTTTAGGGGCGTAGTATCGGCCGCTGTTTAGGGTAGTAAATTCAATCAAGATGGATTGAAAAAGAGGTTGTTGTTTCACATGGCTTATGATCAAGGCGTTGACGTACAAAGTGTAAATGGTCCAGTCAAGGCAGAAATCGTGATCCGATCCCAGCAAGCACCAAAGCGTTCATATCGTAGTAATAGTCGTGTGAGTGCGCAAGAAGATACACCACGTAAGCTTTTTGGTGCGGACAATGGTCAGCGTATTGATATTGATAAATTTGCGCAAAAGCTTCGCGGTGTAACTGCACAAACCAGCTCGCAAAAATGTGCCAAGAGTGTTCGTATTGCTTTGGAGTCTGCGGGCGCGAAATTTAATAATCATCCTGTAGCAGCAGCAGATTGGGGCAATACCTTACAAAAAATTGGTTATGAACGAATTAATCAGTCTTTTGACCGTCCTAAAAAAGGCGATATTTATATTATTAACCGTACGCAAAAGCATGTGTATGGCCATATTGCGGCATATACAGGTTCAAATTGGGTGTCGGACTTTCAGCAAAGTGGCTATGCGGTGTATAAAGACCCCAATGTACGTTATGAATACTACCGTTTAAATAAATAACGCCTGCCGTTCAGCAAAATTGAGCAAACATCTAATTTAACCGCGTCACGCTACTCAAAGCGTTTGGCGCGGTTTTCATAAATAGACACCAAAAACAAAGCAAGTGCGCTAAAGCAAATGCACTGTAAGGCCAAAATGGCACGGTGTGCTGTTGGAAGCTGACTGATAAGGATCAGTAGGGCGATGACAGGAGCAATCATTCTAAAATAATGAAATGCTTGGTTTGGAGCTTTCACTTGTTGTTGAGCATAGCTTCGCATGAGGTGAATGGCGATCCCAATGGCCAAACTTAACCCTGCAAATAGGGGTGTCAATTGTTGAATTTGAGAAGCCCAATACACCACGGCACAGACAGCGATACACAGCACCAGTTTTATTTCACGCGTACAGCGTTTTGAATACCAAAATTCGAGCATTAGGGCTGTGCTTCTGGAGGTTGATTTTGATTCAATAAGGACAATGGTGAAAATAGGCAAATCGCCAAGGCCATAAAGCCAATCCCTTGTGCGCCTGGAATTAAAATTTCGCCATCTTTCATGTTCATAAAAATGAGCGCCAAAAGTAATGCAATTGGAATCCACGTCAGTACACGGTAAAACAGTCCTGTTGGATTTTTACTGGCAAAGTGAATTTTACAATAGCGGCAAATCAGAAAAATAATACCTGTGCCTAAGAACATTAAAATGGCATCAAGTTTGAGGGGTTCTATCCAATACAGCACAGCAGTTGCTATGGCAATGAGAGCAAAGATCAGGAATTTTTTGACCACCGAAATTTGTGGATTAAACCAAAACTCAAGCATATTGGACTGTATCGATTGATAGAAAGGCTAAGACTTTAGCACAGAATGCGGTCAAAAATGCAGTACAAAAAAGCGGAGCTCAAGCTCCGCTAAAATGCTAAATCATGATGTTATTTATTTTTGAGCGGGCCCCAATCATAGATTTTTTTCTGGTACGCATACCATAGCATCCATAGGCCAATGAGGATCATTGGAACTGTAAGGAATTGACCTTTACTCATCCACCCAATAAAGAGTTGTCCATTGTCTGGTTCACGGAAGAACTCGACTACGAAGCGTGCAATACCATAGCCGATGAGGAACAGTGCAGAAACGGCAAAACGTGGACGGGGTTTAGAACTGAACCACCACAGCACGATAAATAAAATTAAGCCTTCACACAGTGCTTGATAAAGCTGAGATGGATGACGTACTAACTGTAATGGATCGGTTGGGAAGATCATGCCCAAAGCAAAATTTGGATCGTGTACAGGACGGCCATACAGTTCGCCGCCAATAAAATTACCAATACGACCAAACATCAGACCAGTCGGCACACAGGGTGCAATAAAGTCTAAAGTTTGGAACCAGGTCATTTTGTACTTTTTGCACCAAAGGAGCATGGCCACCATCACCCCAAGGAAGCCACCGTGGAAGCTCATGCCTCCAGTCCAGACTTGGAATAGCCACAGTGGATTTGCCAGAAACTGATCAAAACCATAAAAGAAGACATAGCCTACACGGCCACCGATCACAACCCCCAAGGCGCCGTAAAAAATCAGATCAGATACCATGTCTGAAGTCCAGCCATCACGTTGTTTGGCGCGGTGCGTTGCGAGACCCCAAGCAAATAAAAAGGCCAATAAATACATCAGTCCATACCAATGGACTTGTAATGGACCCAGCGACACGGCAACTGGGTCGATATTTGGGTAGGTCAGCATTGCTGCTCCTTAGCATTTTGTTTTGCACAGATTTTAACGGAATCTATAGAAATATGTTGTATATTCAATGTGTAAAGATAATGAACTTTGACTATGTGTATTGTGGCCTTTGCTTGGCAAGTGTTGGATGATTTGCCACTGTGTTTAATTTCCAATCGTGACGAATTTTACCATCGTCCTACAGCGCCTTTGCATGTATGGGCACAAAGTCACATTGTGGCAGGACAAGATTTACAGTCGGGTGGAACATGGATGGGCGTGACGGCTACAGGGCGCTGGGCCATTATTACCAACTTTAGAGATGGCACAGACAAAACTGAATATGCCACGTCGCGCGGTCATCTTATACAAACATTTTTAGCCTCAAATGAAACGCCGATTCGCTTTGCACAGACCTTGGAAAAGCATCAATGTGAGTATGCAGGCTTTAATTTATTTTTGGGTGATACCCAGCAAGCTGTCTATATGAGCAATCGAGGTGAGGCGCCACAAATCTTAGCAAAAGGGGTATATGTAGTGTCGAATGGACTTATGTCGGAAGATTGGGTCAAGACTCGACATTTACGTAAACGCTTTACGCAAGAGCTCTTGCCAATGTTGCAGCAGCCTCAAATCCCCACTGCGGACATCGAACACGCCGTTTGGGATATTTTAGAAGATGAGCGCAAAGTGGTGCTTGAGCAACTCCCAAATACAGGTATTCAACCAGAAATGGAAGCGTTGTTATCGTCCACTTTTATTCAAAGCCCTGTGTATGGGACACGTTGCTCCAATTATTTAAGTCTGCATCATCAACAGTGGCAATGGTTGGAAAAAATTCAGCAAGGTGAACAGCAAGGTCAAATCAATAGGTTGCAAGTGCCACTTCGTTCATCTTAAGCCACCCTATAAATATGATCTAAATCAGAACAATAAAAATGCCAGCAATGTGCTGGCATTTTTAATATCGCATGATCTTATTTTGTTGCTGTAGGTTTAGTAGTAGAAGGTAATACATCTGCAGTGATATAGCCTACCGATGCACTGAACTTCTGGTTGTAGCTTTTATCAATGGCTACATTCAATTCATTTTGCATGCTTAAGCTTAAACCTGTACGTACACCCGAAGCATCAACTTTGTAGAAGCGGTTCCATTCATCACCCGGATGTTGGAAGTTGCTCATAATATAGGTCCAACCGTTGATCGAATCTACTGCATGTAAGCCAGTTGATTCTGCACCTGCAGGCGTTGATAGGATACGATCAAGCTTTTGTGATTCTACATTGTACGCCCAAAGATAGTTGTTGATGTGGTTGCCACTATCTTCACCAATAAACAGGGTACGGAGTTGCTCAGAGAATTTAAGATTGTCTGGGCTGGCAATTTTGTCAGGATGTGCAGTGTTGCCCATGCTATCTATCGTGATGTCTTCACCTGCCAATAGCAACTTAGATTGGTAAGGCACCCATTCACTGTTAATTGGCATGCCAGTGGTCGTCGACTGACCGCCACTCAGATCGTGCGCCAAAATACCGCCTGCTTGAATTTTTGTGAATTTTACATTGTGGGTAGCGCTATAGCTTGCTGTACCTTCAACCATCGAATCCACAATATTGGCCAACGCAGAATATGCCACTTTGTCTTTAATGTTAACTGTGGTGCCTTCCATTTTGGTAAATGCCATACTTGCACCTTTGAGTGCAGCATAACGATGCGTTTCTAAAAAGGCTGCTGCTTTTTCCATGCCCGGTTTTACTTTTACCCAAAGTTTTTTCTTGGCTAAAATAATCGAGGTAAAGCCACTCAGATCCGCAGGTTTGTTGGTGTCGGTATCAAGATAGCTTTCCATAATGTCGCTTGGTTGAATGTTTTGTACATTCACCATATCTTCAATTTCTTTACTGCTTGCTTTACCCAGTTCAATCCATTTGATTTGACCTGTTGTGGTATTGCTGAGCAAGCTGGTAAATTTTGCGACATATAAAGTTCCTGAATTTAGGTCTTTTTCTTTATCTGCCACAAACATGAACAAACCGCCGTTGGTGTAGTCGTCGCCCATAATCACGGTTTTATTGTCAGGCATAACATGGACAAGCTCATGTGAAATACGGCCCATACAATAGTGTTTAATAATTTTGCCACTGCCGTCTGGATTAACAATGACTTCTGGTAGATGACCATAGTTATAAGGCTTGGCAGCATTTGCATCGCCAAAGAAGTTTTTGCCTAAACCAGTCGGGCTTGGGCCACCAATACCTTGGTTAAAGGCATCGGGTTCATATTCTTCGCTTGATAAATGCGTATTCCAAGGTGAAAGGCTGGCACCACAGGTAATCCATAAACCATGAACAGGTGCTGTGTCTATGTTGAAGTATTTCTTCAGCTCAAGATGCCCAGTTTTTTGGTCTTGGTCTAGGGTTAAAATCGCAATCGGTGAAGGTAAATTGCCGTATTCACTTGTTCCAGCTTGGTTCATGGTAGCATATTCAAATTGCACCACATGAAATACAGGATTGGTCACGCCATCGACTTTGGCATTGTCTAATTTTAACAGTGATGAACCATCTGGGCAGTCAGAGAAAAATTGACGTGCTGCTTGTGTAGGGGATGAAGTATCCATAATCGGTTGGCCTTGGGCATTAAAATAGCCACCCGCCACAATTTCACCGCCGCCCCATTTAGGTACTTTTGAACCCGTTTCAAAGAAGCTCTTATAACCCAGTTGATATTCTGTACTGGTTGTATCATCCCAAGTAATTTTAAGTTTTGAGCTGACCGCTGTTTTGGCCATTTCAGCCACGGTGATGGGTGCTGCCATTGCTGTAAATGTCGCATTTTTAAAATTCACAGGTTTAACAGGTGGCGTAACCGCTGTGCTGTCATCACTGCTATTACAACCTGATAAGGCTGCTGCTGTGCTCATTGCGCCTAAAGGCAAAAAAGGAATCCCTGCAAACCATTTTAATAAATCACGGCGGCTTGGCTGTTGAGTATTGGCTGTCATAGTACGTCCGTAAGCGATGTTTTTTTAAATAAAAGTCGGTCTATAAATCGCTTATGATTGTAGGAAGGGGAAATGACAGTTTTTTGACCGAATGAAGACAGTTTAAAGATAAAACGAAAAGATAAAAAAATGCGCCCTTTCTACAAAGGACGCATTCAGCCAAGGTCAATTGAATATTGAAGTGTGTATGCACATGGACTATGTGTCTGTGCTTTGCGGTTTTTCGAGAAATTTACCCAGTAAGAGTCCTAGCTCAAAAAGCATCCACATCGGCACGGCCAGCATCACCATGGAGAGTGCATCGGGTGGTGTGGCAAACATCGCCACAAAGAAACATCCCACCACAATAAAGCGTCGTTTTTCCACTAAACTTTGGGTGCTGACCACGCCAATTAAAATCAAGACCAAAGTAATAATGGGAATTTCAAAGGTGAGCCCAAACACTAAAAATAGCTTTAAACAGAAGCTTAAATAGCTATTAATGTCGGTCATGGGCGCGACGGATTCGGGTGAAACACTAATAAAAAAATGCAAAATTGCGGGTAGGGTAATGAAGTAGGCAAACGCAATACCCACATAAAATAAAGCAATACTGCCAATTAATAAGGGCATAGCCAAATGTCGTTCTTTTTCATATAAGGCTGGGCGTACAAAAGCCCATAGTTGATAAATAATAAAGGGCATGGCCAGCATGAGTGCCACAAATAAATTTAACTTAAATGGTGCCATAAATGTTGCGGTCACATCGGTTGCAATCATGGTGGATGATGCAGGAAGTTGTTGACGCAAAGGCTCAGACATCAGTTGATAAGTGAAATTACGAAAGGGCAATAAACAAAAAAATAGCAATAAAGTAACGGCCACTATTTTAAAGAGATATTTACGCAGAATAATTAAATGCTGCATGACTGGCATTTGATCCAGCTGTTCGTGTTCAGTTTTCACTGAGGGCGCGGGCAGTTCATTCATACAGCAATCTTCAATTCAATGGCAGAGGTTTGAGTCTCGAGCATGTGCACCAAAGCCTTAAAATGCTGTTGTAGATGCAGGCGTGCATAAGGACTCGGAATTTGTGTGTTGAGTGGATAAAAAGGCGTAGATGGTATGGGTGAGTTGATCTGTTGAGCTGATGCTACGGTTCCAGTCTGACGCAATGCATCAATTTGTTGTTGCATGCGTTTTTCGAGTTCAGTCATGCGTTCGATTTCTTTTTGCACTTCGGCGCGAAACTCAGACAGTTTTAATTCTTGATCAATCTCATTTTGCACACTGCTAATAAAGCGCTTTATTTTGCCATACCATTTGGCGGCAAAACGCGCGCCTTCTGGGAGCTTTTCTGGGCCTAAAACCAAAAGCGCAATAATGGCAAAGCACAGCAGCTCAGTAAATCCAATATTGAGCATGATGTGTTTCTCTTAGCTTTTTACAGAACTTTCAGGGGTTTTGACTTGGGCATCGATGGTACGTGGTTCTTGTAGTTTAGCTTGCTCAGCTTCATCATCGCGTACGGATTTTTTGAAGTCTTTGACTGCGCCACCGACGTCTTTCCCTAGGTTTTTAAGCTTAGATGTACCAAATAATAAAATCACCACGATTGCAAATATCAGTACATGCCAAATTGATAATCCAGCCATTTTGTCTTCCTCGTTTATTTTTAAACATTGCAACAGTTCTGCATGACAAGGATGTGACAGTTGGGTTTCAGTTCAAAGAAACAGCTTAACTGCCATTGAGCAACATGGGGTTGGTAAGGGGAGGACCAAGAGGATTTGTGCTAGCATAGCGACTCTTGATATCTTTTAGATGACTCAATCTATGGTACTTATACTGCCACTACTCTCATTTTTAGTGGGATATTGGGGCGTAAGCCGACTGCAAAGTATTCGCGCATTGTTGGCGGCATCGCTGGCCAAATTACTCATTCCAGCGCTCATTGTGTACAACATGGTGTTTTATAAGCCGGGCAGTTTGTGGCTGATTGGCTTAAGCTTTGTCAGTTCAGTATTGTTCTTTGCTATTTTTTATGCCGTTCAACAAGATAAATTGCGTGCGCTGTGTTTTAGTTATTTAAATGGCGCATGGTTAGGCTTTCCTTTTGCTTTAGCTGTATTTGGACCAAATGCCAGCAGTACCATCGTTGCACTTTATATCGGTGGCTCACTGTTTGGTAATATTTGCGCCGTCATGGCGGTGAGTACAGGCAAACAAGACTTTCGATTTATATGCAAAAATGTGCTTCTTTCACCTCCAGTGATCGCGTTAAGTAGTGCTGCAATATTGTCAATGTGGGATTTGAGCGCATACGAGCAACACCCGATTGTGCAGTGGGCATATCAACTCAACAAAATATTAGTGACCTTTGCAGGCATGTGTGTACTGGGTATGTGGCTGAGTAAAGTTCGCATTGGTTGGCATGATTTACAGCAGAGCCTGATGGTCATGCTGGCACGTATGGTGTTGGCTGTACTGATTTGTATCGGGGCCTATGTTCTTTTGCCGATTCCACATCAGCTGTTTATTTATGCTGTTATTTTTATGTTTTTCTGCTTGCCTCCCGCAGCCAATATTGTGGCTTTAGAAACGCATTATCAGGGGACGGGGCATTCCGCAAAATATATTGCATCGGGCACGATCGTCAGCGCCGTAGTGATTTCAATCTACGGCTTTTTACTGCATTGCTTTATGCAATTTTAATGGCTTAGCACAAGTAAAAATGACTGCTGCGATCGTCACTCAGTGCATTCAATCAAAGTTGAGTTCTTTGCGGAGCTTCCAATCACGGAATAGGGCATAACACATGGCGATACCAATAATGCCTGGAAATCCAATTCTGCCTTGCAATAGATTGACCAGAAGTATGAGGATCATAACCATCACCAAAACCCGATAGGTGGTGCGAAAGCCAGAGCTTAAAGGATAAGTCAGATTCTCATTGCATGCGGGGCAACTGATTTTTTGGAAACCTAAAAATGATCTAGAGGGTGTTTCATTAAATGGATGCTGACAATACGGGCAAGTACCATGGATCGGATGCAGGGCCATATAGTTCTCTTTTTATGATTGATTATTATTGAAGTAGTTAAATTTAAAAGGTTAGGAGATAACCTTTAACGATAGACTATCTCCTAGTGTATTTATTTCAAGCTGTTTTTAAACAGTTTCATCGCTTGACCGCGGTGACTGATTTTATTTTTTTCTTCTTTACTCAGCTCAGCACTCGCAACATTTAATTCAGGTAGCCAAAATAACGGGTCATAGCCAAAGCCATTTTCGCCTTGGGCTTGTTCTAAAATCTCACCTGTCCAAATGCCTTGGAAAATTTGCGGCAATGGATCTTCTGCATGTTGTACCAAAGCCAATACACAAACAAACATGCCTTCAATGGTTTCATCATTTTTACGCAATGGTTTTAAATCAGCCAAAAGTTTTGCATTGTTGGCTACATCATTACCATGCTCACCTGCATAACGTGCCGAGTAAATACCCGGTGCACCACCAAGTACAGGTACGCAAATTCCCGAGTCATCTGCAATCGCAGGCTTACCTGAAATACGCGATGCATGACGGGCTTTAATAATGGCATTTTCCACAAAACTTAAACCATCTTCAATTGCATCTTCAATATTCAGTTTGCCTTGGGCAACCACTTCGACTGGGAGATTAAGCTCTGCAAACATTTTTTCAAATTCTGCAATTTTACCTTTGTTATTGCTTGCAAGAACCAGTGTGCCTTGAGATAGCCAATCGGTAGCAGACATTGTATTGTGCTCATATTGAAAAAAAATAATCGCTTATTTTAGCGTATTTACGATGTTTTCAGGTATTGAATCTGCATGATGAGTTAGAGGTGTGCATTCAGACACTCAGTTAACAGGTGAATAAAAAGAGCAATAACAATGAATACAGAAAAAAATTTAAAAAATATTCGTGCCGCTGTGCAGGAGGATGCAACAAAAATTGCAATGCTCATCGCACCTTATATTCCGCAGTTTGCACTTGATGAACAAGGCGCACAAAAACTTGAAAAGCCTGCGATTGAGGCACTACTTCAAGATGGTGCTGTACATTATTATGTTTATGAGCAAGCTCAGCACATTTGCGCTGTAATTGCGTTTAAAACCTCAGGCCATTTGATCCACTTTTTTACAGCTCAGTCTTTTCTTCGGCAGGGCATAGGTCGGCAACTGTGGCAGTACGCAGAAGCTTCTATGTTGGCACTCGGCAATCAACATATCAGTGTCAATTCTAGCTGTGGCGCACAGGCCGTGTATGAAGCATTTGGCTTTTATGCAGTCTCATCGGTTATTGAAGCTAGTGGCTTACGGTTTATTCAAATGCGTAAAGATCTCTCTTAATACACCGAATAGATTCTAGATATATCCAACATAAAAAAAGCGCCCGAAGGCGCTTTTTTTAGTTCAAGGGCGTGATTACTGCGCTTGAATCCATTTGTCTGCACGGTCACGTGCTTGACGAATTTGTTCTGGTGAAAGGTTGGCTGCCAAAGCAGTTTTTTTACCTTCAGACAATGAAATGACTTTATTGTCCAGCATGCCATCACGTGTAGAAAGCTCATACCACTGGTAGGCACCAATGTAGTTTTTCTTTTGCTCTTCCATAACGGCTAAATTAAAGCTGGCACGGTTATCACCACGGCTGGCTGCTTTTTCAAAGTATTGGCGTGCAAGAACTTCATCTTTTTTGGTGCCAATACCATCTGCAAGCATACGGCCTACATTTAGCTGTGCTGCTGAAATCCCTTGATCTGCTGCAGCTTTATACCAAGCAAAGGCTTGGCGCTCATCTTTTGCAACGTCTTTGCCATTTTGGTATTTCGTTGCTAAGTAAAATTGTGCACCGGCTTGGCCTGCTTTGGCCGCTTTACTTAAGCTATGAATATCCATAACAGAATACTGTGCAGCTTGCATCGCAACAGAAGGGGCTGGAGCAACATAGTCTGCATGGGCTTGAAAACTAAAAAGTCCAACCAGTAGCGTCGTGCTTAGTAATAATTTTTTCATAGAGCGCTCACTCGATATATTGCGACTTCACCAAACAGATTAGGGAGGTGTTTACTGAGTAAACTGTCTTGTTGATCCCCATTTACGGCAAGTCGGTTAATAATCCGAATATTATTTTCTGCACACAGTGCTTCAAAATCTCGGAAAGTACATAAATGAATATTAGGCGTGTTATACCACATATATGGTAAAGCCTCTGAAACAGGCATCTTTCCTTTTAAGGCAAGGAATGAACGAGTCTTCCAATGCGCAAAGTTAGGAAATGTAATAATGGCTTGTTTCCCCACACGCACCATGTCACGTAATAAAACATCAGGTGCATCTACAGCCTGCAAAGCCTGTGCCATAACCACATAGTCAAATGATTGGTCGGCAAAGCGACTTAAACCTAAATTTAAGTCCTGCTGGATGATATTTAACCCGCGACTGACGGCAATTGCAATCTTTTCTTGATCAATTTCGAGGCCGTATGCACGAATATTGTGTTTTTTACTCATGTGAGCGAGCAGTTCGCCATCGCCACAACCTAGATCAAGCACACGAGAACCTGGATTAATCCACTTTTCTGCCAATTGTTGATCGATACGCATTACAGGGCCTCCACAGTGGTTGCTTTGAGGTGTTGTTCACCACCTAAGAAGGCACGTAAAGATTTTACGTACAACGGAATTGGGAACAAGAAAGAGTCGTGACCTTGTTCTGCATCAATATCTAAGTAACTGACATGCTTATTATTTGTGATTAAAGCATCCACAATTTCTTGTGAACGTGAAGGTGAGAAACGCCAGTCAGTGGTAAATGAAACCACCAAGAATTTACACTTCGGATTGGCCATGGCTTTCACTAAAGACTGTTCGTATTCACGTGAAGGATCAAAGTAATCCAAAGCCTTGGTCATAATTAAATAAGTATTGGCATCAAAGTTACGGCTAAATTGCTCACCTTGATAACGTAAATAGCTTTCCACTTGGAATTCGACATCAAAACCATACATAAATTTGCCAGACTTTAAGTCACGGCCAAATTTTTGCTTCATGGCTTCTTCTGAAAGATAGGTAATATGACCCACCATACGCGCCAAAATCAGGCCACGTTTTGGATAGCTGTCGTTTTCTAAATAGCGACCATTATGAAAATCTGGATCAGATAAAATAGACTGACGTGCCACTTCGTTAAAGGCAATGTTTTGTGCAGACAATTTTGGTGCGCTGGCAATAATCACACATTTGCGTAAACGGTCTGGGAAATCGACAGACCATTGTAGTGCTTGCATACCACCCAAAGATCCACCCACAACAGCATCCCAAGTATCGATGCCTAAACGGTCAGAGAGCATAGCTTGGGTTTTGACCCAGTCACGGACTGTGACCAATGGAAAGTCTGGTCCGTATGGACGATTGTCATTTTCAGGATTGGGTGAAGTTGGGCCTGTTGAGCCATTACAACCACCAATATTATTTAAAGAAACGACAAAAAATTTAGACGTATCAATTGCCTTGCCCGGGCCAATACATGAATCCCACCATCCGGCTTTTTTATCATCTGCATGATGATAACCTGCTGCATGATGATGCCCTGACAGTGCATGACAAATCAAAATCGCATTGGATTTATCTGCGTTCAGCTCGCCATAGGTTTCAACCATGATTTCAAAACGAGGAAGAATTCGACCGCATTCGAGCTCTAGAGGCTCTTCAAATGAGAACTTTTGTGGGGTAACTAAACCCACTGAGTCAGCTGGAAAGGACACTGGAAATGTTCGCCTTAAACCTTGAGGATCAATAACTAAAAGGATACCACTTGGGGGTATCCTTTTAAAATTGTTTTATGTGATAAAGAGCTATAGGCTACATTTTGATGTGAAATCCTTATGTAGCCTATCCGTGATTGGACTTAAGCAGTCGCTGCAATCACCTGATCTAAGCTCAATACGCCTTGATCAATTAAGCGGTTGGTGCTGGCAATAATTGCTTCGATTGATGCAGTTACGATGTTGTCGTGTACACCTGCACCAAAGGCAGCTTTACCCGAACCTTTCACTTGAAGCTCAATTAATGCCAATGCTTTTGCATGTGCGCCAGAGCTAATACTGCGTTCTTCATAGTTCAAGACATCAATTGGTAACTGCAATGCATTCAAAATTGCAGAAATAGGGCCGTTGCCTTCACCGCGCAATTGTTGTGTTTCACCATTTACTTCAATATCTAGCTCAATCACTTGCTTACCGTTGTTGTCATGTAAGCGGTAGTTTTGCGCCACATAATGTGCATCTGCTGGTGCGACATAAGTATCTTTAAACAATGACCAAATCGCTTGTGCTGAAATCTCAGTACCATCTTCATCGGTTTTTTGTTGTACTACTTGCGAGAATTCAATTTGTAAACGACGTGGCAACACCACGTTGTAGTTAGACTCTAATAAGTAAGCGATACCGCCTTTGCCAGACTGTGAGTTCACACGGATGACTGCATCATAGTCACGACCCAAGTCTTTTGGATCGATAGGTAAGTATGGCATGTCCCAAATTTCTTCGTTCTTTTGGAACTCGAAACCTTTTTTGATTGCATCTTGGTGTGAGCCAGAGAATGCAGTAAATACCAAGTCGCCTGCATACGGATGGCGTGGGTGTACAGGCAAGCCTGTGCATTCTTCAACGGTTGCAATCACTTCATTGATATTTGAGAAATCTAAGTTTGGTGCAACGCCTTGGGTGTACATGTTCAATGCAATTGCCGCCACATCGACGTTACCTGTACGTTCGCCATTGCCAAATACACAGCCTTCTACACGGTCTGCACCCGCCATAATGGCAAGTTCAGAGGCAGCAATACCACAGCCACGGTCGTTATGGCAGTGTACAGAAATGATCACACCATCACGGCGCTGAATATTGCGGTGCATCCATTCGACTTGGTCTGCATAGACGTTTGGACCTGACACTTCGACTGTTGCAGGTAAGTTCAAAATGACTTTATTGTCTGGAGATGCTTCCCAAATTTCAGTCACAGCATCGCAGACATCTTTCGCAACTTCTAATTCAGTTGCAGTAAAACACTCTGGGCTGTATTGGAATACAAATTCAGTTTCAGGTTGTTTTGCTGCGTATTCTTTAACTTTGGTTGCTGCATTAATCGCTAATTGTTTTGCACCTTCAACATCTACATTTAAGACTTTATTACGGAAAGTCGGAGAGTTTGAGTTGTAGATATGCACAATTGCACGTTTTGCACCTTGTAAAGATTCGAAAGTACGTTGGATTAAATGATCACGTGCTTGAACCAAAACTTCGATATAAACATCATCAGGAATATGGTTTTCTTCAATCAATTTACGCGTGAAATCGAAATCGATTTGAGATGCAGATGGGAAGCCAATTTCAATATGTTTGAAACCAATTTTCACCAACATTTGGAACATTTTAAATTTTTGTTCCATGTTCATTGGTTCAAAAATCGCTTGGTTACCGTCACGCAGGTCGGTGCTCATCCAAATTGGCGCTTTCGTAATTTCGTTATTCGGCCATTGACGGTCTGGTAAGTCTACACGTTGATACATGCGACGATATTTTTTACTTGGATCAGCCAACATCATGAGGTAACTCCTTGTCGTAGCCACTATATGTTAGGGCGTAGATAACATTAGGTACTACTAATATAGATTGTGTCTATGGTATCAATTTACAAGTATGAAGTCGGAAGATTTAGCCAAAAGTATCAAAATTTCATGTGAAGTTACGTTGACTTAGATTTACCGCAGATCATGCAAATTTATAAATAAATATTAATCCACTTATTCCGAAAATATTTTCCTATTTTTGCAATGAGCAGGGATTTATAGAGAAAAATTCTCTATAAAATGGCTATTTTTGAAAAATATAATCTTGGTTAATCTCATCTATGCGGGCTGTTCCCATTAAAGCCATGGTAATTTCAAATTCTTCTTTCAGAATTTTCAGCACATGTGCCACACCTAATGCGCCTGCAGTGGCTAAGCCATAAATCACAGGACGACCGACCAACACCGCTGAGGCGCCAAGGGCAATCGCTTTAAAGACGTCAGAACCACGGCGAATTCCACCATCATAAAGCAATGGAAAATCAGCTGGCACCACCTGTTTAATGAGTTTGAGCGCGGTGAGTGGTGTAATACTGGTATCTAAAACACGGCCACCATGATTCGACACAATTAATCCTTGTACACCATGTTGTATTGCAAGTTGGGCATCCATTGGATTGAGTACACCCTTTAACACAACGGGGAGGTGGGTCTGTTGAACCAACCAAGCAATGTCTTGCCAAGTCGGCGCAATTTTCATGAGCCCTTGAAATACAGGGTGATCACCTTCTTGTAATTCTGGCAGTGGAATGTGCGCAGGGGTATGCGGGTGTTGCATACCTTCAGGTAAATGGAAAAATACCCGACGCTCGCGGTCACGGATGCCTGTATGGGGGGAGTCCACTGTCACTACAATGGCACTGTAATTGTGCGCTTCAGCCATTTTGACTAAATCTAAGGATTTGCTGCGTTCACCTTGCCAGTACAGTTGAAACCATTTGCGCGGATTGTCTGCATTCAGTTCACGCATGTCGGTATTAGTAAAGGTGCTCAATACCATATTGCTTCCCAAAACTTCTGCAGCCAGTGCAGTGGCAGCTTCCGCTTCGGGATGAAATTGCTGTTGGTGCCCAATCGGTGCGACAAAGATGGGATGCGGATAACGTTGCCCGAAGATTTCACATTCGGTATGGCCGTGGGTGAGGTCTTGTAGCAGGCGAGGCATCAGTTGAATGTGGTCAAACGCTGAAAGATTCGAGCGCACACTGACTTCATCCATGGCACCGCCTTGGAGATATTGCCAAACCATGTCGGATAAATGCAGTTGCGCTTGGCGCTCATAGTCTGCAATGGTTTGTAAGTAGGGCGGAATTTGGGTCAATGGCGGTAAAATAGATACTTGGCTCATAGTTCGGCCCATTGACGAATCAGGTTGTGATAATGGCTGGTTAATTGTACGGTTTCTTCGCAGTCACCCAGCTTTTGACGCAATTGAATAATGGTCATGTCTAAATTAAACAACATGGCCCGTTGCCAGTCATCCTTCACCATACTTTGCAGCCATGTAAAAGCAGCAATACGCGCACCTTGAGTGACTGGCTCGACACGGTGTAGGCTGGTTGCTGGATACACAATAGCATCGCCAGCATCGAGTTTGACTTCATGTGCGCCGTATGTGTCTTCAATGATCAATTCACCGCCCTCATATTCATCGGGTTCAGAGAGAAAGACGGTCATAGAAACATCGGTACGCACAGATTTATTTTTTTCGGCATAAAAATGCACAGCATTGTCGACATGGTTGCCATAATGCCCCGAATTTTCATAGCGATTGAACATTGGAGGCAAAATGTCTTTGGGCAGTGCAAATGATTGCACCAGTAGGCTACTTTGAATGTGCTGTTGAACAAAGGTACTCAGTTCTTGATATAGCTCGCTACTGGTATTGATTTGTAAGTTGTCTTTGATGAGCTGTGCTTGTCCGCCTGCTGTTTTTTTGCCAGATACCCATTGGTTGTCTTCTGCCATAGCTTGGCGAATGGATTGGACTTGCACTTTAGAAAGCACATTGGGAACATGAAGCAACATGGCAAGCACCTAGCAGTTAAATTTTTCGGTTAAGGATAAGCATAAATAAAAAAAGCCCCAATACAAGATTAAGGCTTTTAATTTTATGGAAAATTAGAATTTAAAATTAAATGTAAGACGATAATTACGTTCAGCACCTGCCGTATAACGTAGGCCACCACGGTTGATACTTGCAATATAATCTTCATCAAGCAAGTTGTTAATATTTAATTGAACACCAATATTAGGTGTTGCTTGATAGCTGACCATTGAATCTAGAACCCAATAATCTGGAATTACAGCAGGGCCAACGGTATTACCATCTTTACTTTTTTTCATTTCGCCATTGTAACGTGCACCGCTACCAATGCTCCATTTATCCATTGTATAGGTGGTCCACAGCGTGAAAGCATCTGACGGGGTAAATGGAATGTTATTGGAACCATCGGCAGAAGTCAGGCTGCCAGAGCTGACATGTGTAACATTATCAATTTCAGTTTTTTGATGGGTGTAGCCTGCAATGATCTTCCAATAATCATTAATGTTACCAATCGCACCTAACTCAATACCTTTAACGGATTTTTTACCCGTTTGGTAATAACCGCCATTATCATCTTTTTCAATTTCTTTGGTGACTTCAGTTTGGAAAAGGGCACCTGTGAGTAATAAGCGGTTGTCAAAGAACTCCCATTTGCTTCCCACTTCAATGGTTTCAATCTGTTGTGGATCAAAATCAAGATTATTATTGCTACTTGCAGAGGTTGATGGTGCAAAAATGTTGGCATTACCAATACCATCACCGCCTGTAATAGTGCCTGGTTGTTGCTGTTGCACAGCATAGTTGGCGTACAGACTACCATTTTCGGTTGGCTTAAACAGCGCACCTGCTTTCCAGTTAAATAGATTGCCATCATCACTGAAACTAGCAGAAGAAGAGTAACCTTGCATTTTGTAATGGTCTAGGCGGATACCAGCGTTGACCGAAAATTTTGGTGACAGTTGTACTGTGTCAAAAGCAAAAATAGAGGATGTATCCATTCGGCCTTTGGTATCTGCAGCAGCATTGCGCGTTAAGGTTGAATGTACCGTTCCAGAGGGATTATACAGTGAGCTCGTACCCGTAATTGCGCCTGTCCAACCAAAGGTTTTCATATCTTCACGGGTAAATTCAACCCCTGTGCTTAAGGTATGCTGAAGTGTTCCTGTATCGAATTCTGTGACTAAGCTAGTTTGGTTCGTCATGATTTTATTTTCAGTATCACTGTTGTTTGTGCTGCCTGAAACTTGAATAGACGAACCGTCAGTAGGATCTGATGGATTTGTAGTGGTATAAGCGTTGCCAGGGAATGACGTTAAATATTGATGTTTGGTTTGGCCCCAACGTGTGGTATTGGTTAACTTGGTTTTATCGGATAAATCATATTCGATACGTGCAGTGGCCATATCGGCACTGACATCGTCAAAATCTTCAGGAGCACCGTAGTAATTTGACGTATTTACTTTGTGGTTATTTAAATACTCAGCCAAGCTTTTGATGCTGGCATTAGTGCTGTTATTTGCATTAAAACCGTTTAGGCCAACAGTAGGAATACCACCATCTAATTTATTATCTTGCTCTGTATGAAGATAGTCTAAAAATACGCGTAAATCTGTGCCTAAACCAAAGCCTAATGAAGATGCCAGTGCCCATTTTTTATTTTCTACACCGTCACGACCAATTCCGTCGGCATTTTCGCCCATCACATTGACACGAAGTGCAGTTGTTTCATTGATTTTTTTATTTAAATCGGCTGTTGCGCGCGTGTATTTGTCGGAGCCGAAACCTAAAGTTGCACTATTTGAGTCTTCGAGTTTGGCATGTTTAGTCGAGAGGTTAATAGAACCTGATGCCGCTGTACGGCCATTATCCGTCCCCGCAGGGCCTTTAAAGACTTCAATTTGCTCGTAGTTGAACATGTCGCGTGTGACGTTGCCCAAATCACGTACGCCATCAATAAAAATACTGTTTGCTGTGTCAAAGCCACGCATGGTTACGGCATCGCCTGTATTCATACGGCCATTTTCACCCAATGAAAATGTTCCTACGCCAGGTACATTACGTAAAGCTTCGGTCAAGGTTGTGGCATTTTGTTCTTTAAGTACCGCTTGGGGGATGACAGCAACCGTCTGTGTGGTATTGAGTAAGGGTTGAGTAAATTTGGCAGAGCTGACTTTTTCTTTTTTATAATTATTTTCTGCTGCAGCTTTAACATTAATGGTTGGAAGCTGTACTGAATTTGATTCAGCTGTTGCAACTTGAGCCGCCAGTGGCAAGGCTGTGGCTAACGCGACCATTGAAACTGTATTTTTGTGTTTTCGGCTTTTAATCTGTGCCATTTCTAAGTCCTGATTTTATAAGGAAAGCGACATTGATACTTCGTGATGACATATATGATGAAGATACAATGGAGGGATTGTTATGGCCTGTAACAATTGCTGTGAATTGTATTGATAATGATAATAGTTATCAATATTAATTTGTGCGTAATGTGAGGGAATTCTTGCTTAAGAACAGCGAGTTAATTAGAAAAAACCATAAAGTTTGGTTTTTAGGCGCGAATCTTATGGCGCAAAGACAACAACGCCCCTGTGAAAAGGGGCGTTGTTGAATACATTGAGATGGATTGATATTGAACTTAGTATTTGAAGTTCACAGAAAGTACAGCACTACGGCCTTCAGCTTCTGTTGCATAGTGAGATGCGTATGCTTTAGTGAAATAACGTTTGTCAGAAAGGTTGTTTACGTTCAACTGTAAATCAACATTTTTATTGACGTTATAACGTGCCATTGCATCGTAACGTACATAGCCATTTACATATTTTGTGTTTGCTAAGTCACCATAGACTTTGTCCATAGCGACAGCGCCAGCACCTAATGTTAGCTGAGGCATCACTTGGTAAGTTGTCCAAAGTGTTGCTGAGTTTTTCGCTACGTTCGGCATTTGGTTGCCGTTGTAAATAGTTTGGTCTGTACAGGTTGTGCCACGACAGCTCACACCGTTTTTGGTTGATTCGCTGTCAAGATATGTATAGCCAGCAGAAACCGCCCATTTATCAGTAATGTTACCGTTTAAGCCAAGTTCGATACCGTCAACCTTGCTTGCACCACCATTAGTTGATGTATTTGAATCAAGCGCAATACGTGTATTTTGTTTTTCGGTACGGAAAATCGCAGCTGTTAGATTTAATTTGTCATCTAACAGATCCCATTTGGTACCAATCTCAAAAGTACGGCTTTCTTCTGGGTCGAGATCTTTAATGTTGTTGGTAATTGTAGATTCAGAACCATCACCAGCATCAACACCTACAGGGTTAGCTGATGTTGCAAAGCTTGCGTAAATACTACCGTTTTCAACAGGTTTAAAAGTTACACCCGCTTGATATGAGAAGAAGTCGCTATCACTTTTTAGTGTGACATTTGTTGCATTGGTTTTAAGTTCGCTTTCGAATTTGTCCCAACGTAGACCTAAATCCAATAACCATTGTGGGTTCACTTCAATACTATCTAAGAAATACACTGAAGTGGTTTGCGCCGTATTGGTTGTAATGGCTTTATTGGCACTAATACTACCTAACCATGGATCGCGCGAGTTTGGATTAAAGGCATCAGTACACCAAGTATTGGCATCTTTACAGTTACTATTGAAGCCTGTAGTTGAAATTTGGCCAGGATAATTCGGATCGGTAAGGTTGTAGTTACCTTTATCTGATTCTTGGTCGCTATATTCAGCACCCACATTAAAGCTATGCTTAAGGGCACCTGTGTTAAATTTACCTGTTAAGGCCAATTGGTCAGTAAATGTAGACGTATCAGTAATACGTGAGTTTACACGGCGCCATACTTGACCTGTTGCAATATTGCCTTTTGAGTCATCAGGTTGTGTCCATAGATAGTCGTTTTTCGACTTGCTATACACAGCTGTATTGCTCAGCGTTAGATTGTCCGTTAGGTCATGTTCAACTTTTACTGTACCAATGTGATTTTCTTGTTTTTGGAAATCACGGTTGAGCATGCCATAGTAAACACCTTGTTTTACATTAAGTGGTTTACCTGCAGCTTTACCATCTGTCCAATATGGTACACCTGAATCTGGCGTATCATCTGATTTTAAGTAGTAGTAGCTTAAAGTTGCACGAGTAGGGGTGTCTAAGCCAAAAGTAATGCTTGGTGCAATACCTACACGCGCGTATTCAGCACCATCAGCTTGACCTGCTTTTTCGTTATGGTGGCCCATGACAGCAACACGTGCAGCAATACCATTACCAAAGTCTTTGTTGCCATCTAAGGTAATACGTTGGTAATTATCTGTACCTGCGCCAACAGAACCTTCTAAAGAGTCACCTTTTTTAGCCACTTTAGAAATCATATTGACACTACCACCAGCAGCGCCTGCACCACCAAGAGCAGATGCAGAACCTTTGGTTACTTCAACTTGCTCAACAGCAAACATTTCACGGTTTTGTGATGTAGCACTACGAACACCATCGACATACATTGAGCTTTCAGAATTGAAGCCACGGATAAATGGACGGTCACCATTCGGGTTGCCACCTTCACCTGCACCTAGGGTAATACCAGGAACATTACGTAAAGCATCACTTAACGTTGTAACTTGAGTATCTTCAATCAATTGCTTAGAAATTACCGATACTGATTTTGGTGTATCGAGTAGTGGTGCAACATATTTTGTGTTCGCTGATTTATCTACTTTTAAGCTTTGTTTTTGCTCAGCTTGAACATCTTGATGAATGGTTTCAAGTGTAGTGACTTGTTCTTGTGCAACAGCATTCATTGCAATAACAGAGAGAGACGAAGCAATTGCAGAAGAAACAATTTTCTTACGTGTTTTAATGAAAGCCATTTCAACCCTGAAAATATAGTTGTGAATTAGTTTGCGAATAATAATAATTCTTATTTGTTTTTACTTGTCTTTGCTATTGTTTTTGACAATAGATTAGTAATATATAATCTATATATAAGATGAAATAGTGTAACAATATGTAAACAATCCACTGATTTTAATAGATATTGATTATTTAGATTAAAAAACAAACTATTTATTGAAATTAATTATGAATGATTTCCAGTACTATCTTCATACAAAAGAAGAAGTCCGGAAAGTATTGAACAATATAAGATGTGGTGTGGAAAAAGGATGCTCAACCTAAAATGAGCATCCTTTTGTGTGCTTAGTACAAATTTTTAAAAACGATATGTACCTTTTACAGAGAATGAACGGCCTGGTGCGACTGTTGAGAAAACGCCAACGTGAGACGCATCATAAATACGTTCATTAGTAATATTGTTAACATTCAATTGCAAACCAAATTCAGGCATAAGTTGATAACTCGCAAAGGCATCTAAACGTAAGTGATCGGGTAGGTAGTAGTCGTTACTATCATCAACGAAGCGTTTACCCATGTAGGTTGCACCGCCACCGACAGTGAATTTGTCCATCACTTGGTACGTGGTCCACAAATTTGCATTGTGTTTAGCAATGAATTTTAACTGGTTGCCATTAGATGGGTTAGTTACATAGTTAGGTGCAGCACTTGTTCCTGCATTCACATAACCACCATCTAATAGCTCACTATCTAAATAGCTATAACCTGCGGAAATATCCCAACGCGGTGTAAGTTTGCCTGTTGCACTCAATTCAATACCACGAACACGGTTTTCACCATCAATGGTGACGATGCCCTGTGGGTCTGTTGATCGTGCATTGGTTTTACGCGTTTCAAATAGCGCAGCGTTTAAGCCTAAACGTTGATTAAACAGCTCCCATTTTGTACCAATTTCAATACTGCGACTTTTTTCAGGATCAATATTGTCTGCTAAACGGTTACCACTTGAGACACCATCTGCACCGCCAGCTTGACCTAAGTTATCACCACTTGGATTCAGTGATGTTGCATAGTTCGCATATAAACGACCATTTGGTGTAATTTTGAAAATTGAACCAACTTGATAGCTCACTAAATTGTCTGAAACAGTATCTTTAAAGTTAGTCGATTCATAATCATCAAAACGGATACCAAGATTTAAGTCCAATTTATCATTGAGACCAATAGTATCTGTGACGTAAACACCTAAGTTTTTAATTTCACCAGCTTTTGCATGGTCACCATAAGCAATGTTGAAATTAGGATGTGCTGGATTGGTTGGATTATAGAAATCAGTCACCTCACGACCTGCACCAGTGACGGTCATGGTCTTATTGCCAATACGCTCTTTGCTGTAATCCACTCCTGTGACCAAATTATGTTTAATCGCCCCAGTATTGAATTCGCCTTGTAAATTGATTTGTGCACTATTGACATGACTGGTACGGTAAGACGTACGATCATTACGCTCATACGTTAAACCATTGGATTCAGTTTTACATGCTGTACCACTGCTGGCTGCACAGCCAAAACTTAAACGCGTAAAGAAATAATCTTGGATCGTTTCTAAATCACGAGCAACAAAATTGAGTTTAAATTTTTCATTGAAATCATGTTGGAGACTTAAGTCGAAACTTTCAGATGTATAGTTTCTAAAGTCGATGTCTGGTCGGCCAAAGTTAGTTTCAAATGGCATCGTTTCAATTGGGGTCTTACGATCTGGATTTTTTGCATTGCTAAAGGGTAAACCCATATCTGGGGTATCGTTAAACTCTAAACGACTATAGCCAGCTGTGACGCGTGTAGGGGTATTCAAGCCAAATGTAATGGTGGGTGCAATGCCCCAACGGTCAACATCGACGTCATTACGGCGTGCGACTTCGCCTTGATCGAGCATGGCATTCAAACGAACTGCAATATGATCACTTAACACCACATTATTGTCAGTGGTAAAGCGATATTTGGTTTGGCCTTTACCTGAATTTTGATATTCCGACGTCACTTCAGATTCAGTACGATCTTTAGGTTTTTTAGTAATGAGGTTAATGGTACCGCCTGTCGAACCACGACCTGAATACACAGAACCTGGCCCTTTAGTCACCTCGACAGCTTCGAGATTAAAAGCCTCGTGTGAACCACGGGCAAAATCACGCATACCATCAATTAAAATGTCAGTACTCGCCTCATAGCCACGAATAAATGGACGGTCGCCCATAGGCGTACCACCTTCGCCAGCACCTAAAGTGACACCAGGGGTTGTGCGTAGAATATCTTGTAAAGACGTTGCGCCACGTTCATCAATCTCTTTTTTAGAAATAATATTGATCGTACGTGCAGTGTCTAATAAAGGCGTCGTTATTTTGGTATTACTGGATTCTTTAATGTAATAGTTATCTTGTTGCTCAGTAACAACAGTGATCTTATCCATCTGTTGCACATTTTTATCATCACTAGCAAAAGCTAGGGGGGATGAAATGCTAATAAGTGAAGCGGCTGCTAAGTGAGCACGCCTTTTATGGTTTTTAATATGTCCCATGGTAAAAATCCGCTAAATAAAATAAAAAAACAATCAGTTAAGAAGTTGCACGCTAATAATAATGAGAAAGATTATCATTTGCAATAATAAATTAAAAAATAACCAATTTAAAATGTAATTTCTAGATTCTATGTAAACTGAAAGTTCATCCTTCATGTTGATATGTATGGTGTTATAATCCGCTTTTGTATATCTTGAAATGTTGTCATATAATGTGGCACTTTTTTAAAAACTGTTTTTACTAACAAAATATCGAGGAAGCCATGCAAGTAACTTCTGAAGCGGTTTCGGGCGTTGCCCGTCGTTTAAATGTATCTGTACCGACGAGCCGTATTAACGAGCAATTTGAAGCTCGCTTGAAACGCACTGCCAAAACTGTGAAGATCAACGGCTTCCGTCAAGGTAAAGTGCCTGTAAACGTTGTTCGTCGTGAATATGGCGCGGGCATTTACCAAGAAGTAGTGAACGACATTATTCGTGACACTGTGTTTGAAGCAATTCAACAAGAAAAAATCAACGCTGTTGGCATGCCGAACATCGAAAAGTCTGAACTTAAAGATGATGCTTTAGTTTATGAAGCAACTGTAGAAGTTTACCCAGAAGTTGAAGTTAAATTTGACGGTTTAGCTGTTGAACGTAAAGCAACTGAAGTCAATGACAAAGACGTTGAGAAGATGATTGAAAATCTTCAAAAACAACGTGCAGCTTGGGCTGAAACAAAAGGCATGGCTAAAAAAGACATGCAAGTAACTTTTGATTTCGAAGGTTCAGTTGATGGCGAAAAATTTGAAGGTGGTTCTGCAGAAGACTTTAAACTTGTTTTAGGTTCTGGTCGCATGATTCCTGGCTTCGAAGACGGCATCGTTGGTATGAAGAAAGGCGAAGAAAAAGTTATCGATGTAACTTTCCCTGCTGACTACCAAGCTGAAAACTTAGCGGGTAAAGCTGCACAATTCAAAATCACTGTTAAGCTTGTTGAAAAACAAAAGCTTCCAGAAATTGATGCTGAATTCCTTAAAATCTTCGGTCTAACTGAAGAAGAAGGCGTTGAAAAACTTAAAGCTGACGTTCGTAAAAACATGGAACGTGAAGTGAAAAACGGTCTTCGCAACCAAGTGAAAGGTGCAACTTTTGATGCCCTTGTAGCTGCGAACGAAGTTGAGCTTCCAGAAGCAATGTTGACTCAAGAAATTGATCGTCAACGTCAACAAATGATCCAACAATTCACTCAACAGTTTGGTGCTCAAGGTGCGAAAGCATTTGACTCAAGCATGCTACCAGATGAATTGTTCAAAGAACAAGCTGAAAAAGCAGTTAAACTTGGCGTATTGGTAAGCAAAGTTTTAGCTGAAGCTAAAATCGAAGTTGATGCTGCACGTGTAGATGCATACATCGAAGACATGGCTTCTTCTTACGAAGATCCTAAAGAAGTGATTGAATACTTCAACAACGACAAGCAACAGCGCGCTCAAATCGAAGCTGTTATTCTTGAAGATCAAGTTGTAGATCACATCTTAGCGTCTGCTAAAGTAACAGATACAAAAGTAAGCTATGAAGACTTATTGAAAGAGCAACAAGCTCGTCAACAAGGCTAATTCTTAGCTAAATAAAAAAAGGCGCTTAGAGCGCCTTTTTTTATCGCCAAATCGCAATGGAATATGTCCTAAATTCACAATGCTTATGCAAAAAATATCTGTTATTTAATTGGGAAACTTTTGCATTTTCGAAAAATATCCCTCATATTGTGAATATGGGTCAACTCAGAAAAATTCAGGAATAAATAAACGTATGTATGTTCCAACAATTGAAAACGCACTTGTGCCAATGGTGGTTGAACAGTCATCACGCGGCGAACGTTCTTTCGATATTTACTCGCGCCTTTTGCGCGAACGCGTCATCTTTTTAACAGGTGAAGTGGAAGATAACATGGCGAACTTAATCGTTGCGCAAATGTTGTTTTTAGAAGCTGAAAACCCAGATAAAGATATCCATTTGTATATCAACTCACCGGGCGGTTCAGTGACTGCTGGTATGGCGATTTACGACACAATGCAGTTTATTAAACCAGACGTGGTGACTTACTGTATGGGTCAAGCGGCATCGATGGGTGCGTTCTTACTGAATGCTGGTGCCAAAGGTAAGCGCTATTGCCTTGAAAATGCACGTGTGATGATTCACCAACCACTTGGTGGTTTCCGTGGTCAAGCATCTGATATTGAGATTCATGCGCGTGAAATTCTGTTTATTAAAGAACGTTTGAATCGTTTAATGGCTGAACACAGTGGCCAAGACTACGAGCGTTTAGCAAAAGATACTGACCGTGATAACTTTATGACTGCACAGCAGGCAAAAGAATATGGTCTTGTGGACGAAGTTTTATCTAAACGTCCATAAAATTTAAAGATTTTTATATTGGAGTGAATATGTCCGAACATCCTCAAGGACAAAAGCATTGTTCATTTTGCGGTAAAACGCAGTCTGAAGTTGGGAAACTGATTGCAGGCGAGGACGCATATATCTGTAATGAATGTGTGGACGTATGCTTAGACTTAGTACAAACCAGTCAACAAGTTGATTCGAGTGATTGGGCTTCTAAGCCATTACCAAAACCGCATGAGATCCGTGCTGCCTTAGACCAATATGTGATTGGTCAAGATGTTGCGAAAAAGACGTTGTCTGTAGCGGTATATAACCATTACAAACGTTTGAAAGTTTCGACCAGCGGTAAAAAGCCTGAAGATGGTGTTGAGCTTTCAAAAAGTAACATCATGCTCGTTGGTCCAACAGGTTCTGGTAAGACTTTACTTGCTCAAACGCTTGCACGTTTGTTAGATGTTCCATTTGCAATGGCAGATGCAACAACACTAACTGAAGCAGGCTATGTGGGTGAAGATGTAGAGAATATTGTTCAAAAGCTTTTGCAAAAAGCGGACTACGATGTAGAAAAAGCCCAAAAAGGCATTATCTATATTGATGAAATTGACAAAATTACTCGTAAATCAGAAAACCCTTCGATTACACGTGACGTGTCTGGTGAAGGTGTACAGCAAGCCTTGCTGAAAATGATTGAAGGTACGGTTGCGTCAATTCCACCTCAAGGTGGTCGCAAGCATCCACAGCAAGAATTTATTCAAATTGATACTTCGAATATTCTCTTCATTTGTGGTGGTGCATTCTCTGGTTTAGAGAAAATTGTACAACAGCGCCAAGAAAAAGGTGGTATTGGTTTTACCGCTGAAGTGCGTAAGAAAGACGAATCTAAAAAGCTTTCTGACTTGTTCCGTCAAGTTGAAGCAACTGACTTGGTTAAATTTGGTTTGATTCCTGAATTTATCGGTCGTTTGCCAGTGATTGCAACTTTAGATGAGTTGGACGAAGAAGCATTGATGCAAATTTTGACAGAACCTAAAAATGCGTTAACACGTCAGTATCAATATTTATTTGATATGGAAAATGTTGATTTAGTATTTGATGATTCATCATTACGCGCTGTGGCTAAAAAAGCATTAGACCGTAATACGGGTGCACGTGGTTTACGTTCTATTTTAGAAAATTCACTACTTGAAACCATGTATGACTTGCCAAGTCGCACAGATGTTGGCACGGTTGTGGTTAATGAAGCTGTAATTAACGGTGAAGAGAAACCTGAGTTTAAAGCTGAACGTCAGCCAAAAACTCAAGAAGAAGTAACACCAAAAGCAGACTTGAAAGTGATTGATTCAAAATCTGCTTAATCAACAGTTGGCCGAACAGGCTTGAAATTTAAAGCCTGCTATTCGTCAGAAACGTGTGGAAAACGCTGTTTTTCACACGTTTTTTATTTAAAAAATAAAAACTGAATGTTACTCTCAGATGATTGGCGCGGATGCCTAAACATCATAATTTTAAAAGTCGAAGTTTTAAAAGAAAGTTAGCCGACAATAAGAAAAAACGCAGTGAGGGATGATCATGCGTGTTGTATATATCACCATATTAAGTAGTTTGGCGTTGCTGGGCTGTCATGGAAAATCAAGTGTTGAACAACAACCAGCGTTAAGCTCAACCTTAAAATCCGTCAATCCAGAGCAAGCACCTGGCATTATGGAACAATACCGTCTTGGTATGTTTACCATTGGTGGCTGGGTGAATCAAAAACAAGGCCGTCATTTTCAGACTGTAGAGCCACAGCATTCTCAAGCAGCAATTGTGTATTTATACCGGCCAGACAGTAAATGGAATCGGCAAGAAATTGTTGCGAGTAGTTTATTTCTCAATAGTGAACGTATTCCGAGTCTATTAAATAATCACTATTATTGGGTGGAATTGCCAGCAGGAAACTATCGATTATCAACCAGTCGACCATTGGGGGTAAATCACTTTCAAAAACCCAAGTACCTCGACTTTACTGTAGAAGCAGGGCAATCATATTTTATTAAATATGATGAAGAAAACATGGCGACACGTCGTTCGGTTAGTGGTGCTTTAATGTTAATGCCGGATCAAACAGGGCGCAGTGAAATTGCATTTACTGAAAGAAAATCGTCAAGTTATAACTTTGTGGCACAAGATGAACAAAGAGGCAAAGTTCGACACAGTGCTCAAAAATTAAAAGCAGAAAAGTATGATCCTAAAACAGATGTTCAGTTGGTGAAGCCATTCAAATTATGGAATCCACTGACCTGGTAAGGTGCAGTGGATTGCTTTGGACTGTGCTGAACAGTTAGCTTTTGGTTTTTAAAAGCAGGGGCTGAATGAGGCTAGCCAATTGCTCATTAAATTTCTGCATTTGTAAGGGTTGGTTCAAAATTTCGTTACTAATCGCTAAGGTTTCTTGCAGAATATTATTGGTCATGATACTGCTTTTGCGGTTAATCGATTGTCCCATTGGTGTGCTAAGAAACTGAATATAAGCTTGTGCTTCTTCTTCTGTATAGGTTTGTTGGAAGTTCTTGCGAATCATGTGTAAAAATTTAGGATTGCTAATAATTGCTTCATTGGTCTTTTGTAGCAATAAACTGATTTTTTGAGCGACATGTTTTTGCTCACTCGAAAGCTCAAGCACACCCAAATTATTTTTCAAAATATCTTCGGCTTGTGCATCAAACATTGGGCGCATATTCTGATTGGACTGAGCAATCATTCCAGTAAAATTAGAAAGTTCGATTAAATGATCTAAGGTTTTTTCTTGAACGGGTTGAGCCATTAAGGCAGAACTCATCAATACACTCGTGCTGAGAAGCAGAGCACGATAGATCGAGGGTTTTATCTTAAATTTCCATCGCATCTTATTCATCTTCCGGCTTATATTTTTATCTGCATTATCTTTTATTAAGCTAAAAAGCATAACAGGTCTTAAATACAGCACAAAGGATTTGGCGATATAAGGCAATAAAAACAGCAGACCCAAAAAAGCACCCTGTAGGGTGCTTTTTTTACTGGGCAAAATTATTTTGCAGCAGCGTCAACTACTGGAATTTTACCAATTTTAGCTTGCCAGATTTTTGGTGCAGTTGCGTGTACAGAAGTACCATTTACGTCAACTGCTACAGATACAGGCATATCTTTAACGACAAATTTGTAGATTGCTTCCATACCAAGGTCTGCGAAAGCAACAACTTCAGCTTCACGAATGGCTTTCGATACTAAGTATGCAGCGCCGCCCACAGCCATTAAGTAAGTTGCTTTATTGTCTTTAATTGCTTCAACAGCAGCAGGACCACGATCAGCTTTACCAATCATACCGAACATGCCAGTTGCTTCAAGCACTTGACGTGTGAACTTGTCCATACGCGTTGCAGTTGTTGGACCTGCAGGGCCAACCACTTCGTCACCAACTGGATCAACTGGGCCTACGTAGTAGATAAACTTGCCTTTAAGATCAACAGGAAGTTCTTCACCGTTGTTTAGCATGTCAACCATACGTTTGTGCGCAGCGTCACGACCTGTATAGATGGTACCGTTAAGCAGAAGCGTGTCGCCTGGCTGCCAAGCGTTCATTTCTTCTTGCGTGATGTTGTCTAGATCTACACGTTTAGACGTTGAAGAATCCCAAGTCACTTCTGGGTAATCTTCAAGTTTAGGCGCCATGATATGTGCAATACCAGAACCATCAAGCGTGAAGTGTGCATGACGAGTTGCAGCACAGTTCGGAATCATACCGACTGGTTTGCCTGCAGCGTGACATGGATAATCTTTAATTTTGATGTCGAGTACAGTTGTTAAACCGCCAAGACCTTGAGCACCAATACCAAGCGCATTTACTTTTTCGAAGATTTCGATACGAAGTTCTTCAAGTTTGCTTTGTGGACCGCGACGAAGTAATTCGTCCATGTCGAGTTCTTCCATTAATGCTTCTTTTGCAAGCATCATGGCTTTTTCTGCAGTACCACCAATACCAATACCCAACATACCAGGAGGACACCAGCCTGCACCCATAGTTGGAACAGTTTTAAGAACCCAATCAACGATTGAGTCAGATGGGTTAAGCATTGCAAGTTTAGATTTGTTTTCTGAACCGCCACCCTTAGCTGCCACAGTAATATCTACTTTGTTACCAGGAACAAGTTTGTGATAGATCACAGCAGGGGTGTTGTCTTTGGTATTCTTACGACCAAATGCAGGGTCTGCAAGTACAGAAGCACGAAGTACGTTAGAATTTTCTAGGTAACCTTGGCGTACACCTTCGTTAATCGCATCATCTAAGCTCATCGTTAAATCAAATTTAACGTCCATGCCCACTTCAACGAATACGTTAACAATACCTGTATCTTGGCAGATCGGGCGATGACCTTCTGCACACATACGAGAGTTAATTAAGATTTGAGCGATCGCATCTTTTGCTGCTTTGTTTTCTTCACGGTCATACGCACGGCTCATCGCTTGGATGAAGTCTTGTGGGTGATAGTAAGAAATGAACTGAAGCGCATCTTTAACCGATGTGATCAAGTCATCTTGCTTGATAATAGTTGTCATACAAAAATCTCTTGAGCGGGCTGATAGCTAGCGGGCTAAATTATAAGGCAAAAAACTCAAGCTGTGGGTGTTTTGTCTGTGCTTTGGGCGAAAGTTTAATATCTGTACAGGCTTTGGTTTTTTGTAGGTTATTTTCAGCATCAGTTTGAAATATTTAGCTGTCATATTACAGAGAATTTTTGACTTAAATTTAAAATTAAATATTTAAGTTATTGTTTTTATTATTAAAAAATATTATTAAAATTATGACAGCTTTGTCATATAACTGTCATAAAACTTTCGCATAATAAACTCAACATAAATCACAGGTCATAAAGATGACAGTTACAAGTGTTTTGATGGTTGTAGGCTTCTCAATTTATATCGCCGCAACGTGGATGTACGGACAGAAAGAAGATCAAGTTTAAAACTTCATCTTCTTTTTTTATGTCTGCAATTTTGTATTTTATTCTAAAAATAAATTTTTCTGTTCTCGATTTCTTTATACTGATTTAAAAATCCTCTTGGCATTCGTGATGACTAATCAGATGCATCTTGCCCGAAATATTATTGATATTTATAACAAACATGGTCGTGCTTGGACTGCATTGCGTGGTGAATATTTATATGAAAAACAGTGGTTGGATGCTTTTTTAGCCTTATTGCTACAGCAAGCTGAAATTTTAGATTTGGGGTGTGGTTCGGGCCAGCCGATTGCGCATTATTTGATTCAGCAAGGCCATACGATAACTGGCATAGATGCTTCAATTGTGATGATAGACATGGCACAGCGTAATTTCTCTAGTCAAAATTGGCATGTGGCAGATATGCGTACAGTCGAGCTGAATCAACAATTTCAAGGCATTTTGGCATGGGATAGTTTCTTTCATTTAACACCAGAGGAGCAGCGTCAGATGTTTGGGCAATTTGCCAAACTGTCAGCTCAAGGCACAGTACTCATGTTTACAAGTGGCCCAGCAGAAGGTGAGGCGATTGGAGAGATGTTTGGTGATGCTTTGTATCATGCCAGTTTGTCGCAAGCAGAGTATCGGGCATTACTGGCAAAGCATGGCTTTAAAGTGTTAAAGATGACTGCTGAAGATGCTGATTGTGCGGGGCATACGGTGTGGCTGGTGCAAAAGTTATGACGAATTCATACTAAATAGTCGTGCGAAACAATGAGTGGGTCTTGAGCGTTGAATATGACGGCTTGTATCAAAAAGTCCAATTAGCAGGAGTTGGGCTTTTGGATAGTGGTTAAAAGAATGATTTTTATAGAATGAAGAGAGAGCATTTTGTATAGCGCGTATTATGTTAATTTTAGAGAAAATTAAGAATATATAAATATTTACATCATGATTGAAGAAAACTATTTCTTGATTTCTTGATTTCTTGATTTCTTGATTTCTTGATTTCTTGATTTCTTGATTTCTTGATTTCTTGATTTCTTGATTTCTTGATTTCTTGATTTCTTGATTTCTTGATTTCTTGATTTATTGATACTTCAACTATAAGTTCCTCTAATTGCTAGGAGGAAACAAATGAGTTTTAATCCATTACATACAGACTTTGAGAAAAGAAATACTGATTTATTCTTATTACAGCAAAAGCCAGGATTTAGTAAATATATTTTAGTCAGATCTTTAGATAAACAACATTTGCTTAAATTAATAGCCCAGAGAAAACTTTCCCTACCTAAAAAACCAAAACCTGATGATCTTTATCAAGTGATTTATGATTCCACAATTTCCATTCAGGATTTGATTAATTTTATAAGATCGGAATACCCTGCTGTTAAATCTATACGCCAAGATCAAGAACAGTACTTACCTACCATTTTACAAGGATTCACCAGTGTCAAATGTGGTGTACGAAATGATAATTTGAATGATCTTGTGAGTGGATTAGTTCGGGATAAAACTATTCAATCTAAACAAGAGTTAGATACAAGAATACATGACCTTATTAACAATAGTGTTCAAGACTATATTTATTGGCAATACTATAACCAAGCATCTTCTGATCTACTAGAACACATATTTAATGATCATCCGAATGTAATACCAACTCTAAGAAAAATTAAATATGTTGATTTTTTAATAGAGCTGAATGGCAAAATTGTTCCCTTTGACTTAAAGGTAACTCACCT
>NZ_SGSS01000034.1:0-28974 GCF_004209135.1 Acinetobacter sp. WCHAc060006
TATTTTTAAACCATTAAGGAATATGGCTATAACGCATATATTTTAAAATAAGGCCTTTGCGATATCTTAATTTACGGTCATCGCGGTGATCTTGATAATATTTAGGATTGGGCAAGATCGCTGCTAAAAATGCAGCTTGTTCACGGCTCAAGCTTCTTGAGCTTTTACCAAAGTAATGTTGCGTTGCCGCTTCCACCCCATAAATATGATCGCCAAACTCTACCGAGTTCAGATAAACCTCTAAAATCCGTTCTTTAGACCACATACGTTCCATCATCCACGTTGCAACCGCTTCTTGGCCCTTACGCATAAAAGAACGCTTATTATATAAAAATAGGTTTTTCGCTAATTGCTGTGAAATGGTTGAACCGCCAGCAACCACCTTGCCTTTGTCTTTATTACGCTCCATGGCAAACTGCATACCCGCCCAGTCAAAACCATTATGCTGTAAAAATTTACCATCTTCGGCAGCCACAACTGCGTGTTTCATATAATCACTAATTTGATCGTAATCACGCCATTCGTGCTGAATGGGTTTAGACTGAGTTGACCAATAATCCAAACGCATCATCATGGTGGTGTCGACTGGATTTGTACGCCACCAGACTAAACTTGAAAAGATCCAAAGCTGAATCAATAGCACCACACTGACTAGAATTAACAAAGATCGGACAATAAAGGCTTTCATGTCAGTTTGTTGCTCCTGAATCTCACTATTTTCGTGTTAAGCTTATTTTTAAACGAATAATCACAGCAAAAGAATAGCATGCCTGAATACGCGCCCCCTAAAATCCACCGCAACAAAACCAACCTTCAACTGTGGTGGTTTACTGCACTGCTGATTGCCATTAATGTCGGTTTATTTGCTTGGCAAGTTTTACATGGCATAGATATTACGAGCCCAAGTACAGCGGATGCTATTCGTTGGGGTGCTGATTATGCACCTTTAAGTTATTTAGCGGAACCCATCCGCTTATTTACCAGCATGTTTTTTCATTTTGGCCTGATTCATCTCGCACTCAATATGTGGGCATTGTATATCTTTGGCAATATTGCAGAACAAATGTTAGGACGTTATTACTATATTGGCCTATATATGCTGGCTGGCCTAAGTGGTTCATTGCTCAGTGGCTATGTGGCAATTCAGGATTCTTATGAGTTGTTGCAAATTGGCACAGCCAATCCAAGTTTACTCCCCAGTGTCGGTGCAGGTGCATCAGGTGCGGTAATGGGGCTAGGTGCTGCATTGACTGTTATTTCATTATTCCCAAACTTACCTAACCAGCGTTTTTTACTGGATAAAAAAACCTTATTAATGGTCATGGGGATTAACTTAGCCATGGGCTTTACCATCAGTGGGATTAATAATGCCGCCCATATTGGTGGCATGCTCATGGGTGGTTTTTTGGCATTGGCATGGTATTGGGGTGAAAAAATTCAACGCCCGCGCCTCATTCAATTGATCGCGCTCATTGCAGGGGGCATAATCTGCTGGGTAGTCTATCAATATTGCCTAATTAAAGTTGCGACCATTGCACCATTTTGGCATGAACTACTGCAATGGATGACGCAATCTATACAACAACCACATGCCTAAAATTACGCTTGTTACAACAAATGCAGCCCAAATGATCATTCACTTGGGCTGCATTTTTATGTACTAAACTCAAATAGATGCTAATACACCTAATTCAGTTCTCTTAAACTTTGAAGCGGTGGAATGTCACTTAAATAACTAAGTCGATAACGTCCGATCAGCATACATACTAGCGTCATACACAGCGGTAAGATCCACCAAATTTCCCAATGAGGCTGTAGCACCAATTCCATTTTATAACTGGCGATTGCACTAATGACTTCTGCAAAAAAGCAGGAAACCACACCCGCAATAAACCCCATGAAGCCAATTTCTAAACTAAGCATGCGTTTCAGCTTTTGCTTAGAGCTTCCAAATGAACGCAACAAAGCGACTTCACGCTTACGTTCATCCATTAACAAGTTTAAACATGCAATAAGCACCAAGATGCCTGAAAGTGCCACCAATAATGCCAAAATACTGATAATTTGAACCAATAAACCGACAATACGTTTTACTTCATCCAGCACCAAACTCACATCAATAAACACCGTATTGGAAAATTGCTGAATCATGTCAATTAACAAAGGCTTCTGCGCTGGTGGTACATAAAAGCTGGCCAAATAGCTACCCGCGTTTGCATCCATCGTTTGTGGTGAAAAGATAAAAAAGAAATTCGGACTAAAGCTTTCCCACTCTACACTGCGCAAGTTAATCACCGTGGCCTGTAATACGCCCTCAGGTAAACTAAAAGTCAGTCGATCACCAATTTGAATGCCAAGCTCTGTTGCTGTTTTTGCTTCTACAGAAACCTGATGCGACTGGCTAAATTGTTTGGCCCCACTCACAATGACATTATCACTTGGAAATGTGCTGGCTTGGGTCAAATTCAACTCACGGCGTAATGAATTATTGTGTTGTACCAATTGCGTGGCAAAAGGTTGATCATTTTTGGCCACCAAACGCCCACGTACATTTGGATATAGCGGTGTCCCTTTCCAGCCATGTTGGTTCAGTTGTTGCTGAAATGCATCTTTCTCAAACGGCGGTAGACCATATACAAATTGGTTTGGCGTACCTACGGGTAATTGTTGTTGCCAGCGCTCCAATAAATCTGTGCGGAGCACGGCCAATACCGTGATTAAACTCAGCCCCAAAGCCAATGCAGTAATTTGAAATGCAGTCTGATACGGCGTTCGTACATAAGCAGAAATGCCTAGTTTCAAACGGCGAATAAATTTCAGTAAACCCCAAATCAAGCCATACAGCACAGCACAAAGTACTAAAATAGCCCCCATCACCCATGCTGTGAGCACAAGATTTTCCGTCAATACCACACTAAAAATAATGAGGCTAAGCATGCCTGAAAACAGAACCAATAACATAGACTGCACAGACTTTTCTTGTTGTCGAATCACACGTATAGGTGGCGTGTTGAGGAGTTGCCAAAGCTGAGGCAACACAAAACCTAGTAACACCGTGGCACTAGTCAATAAAGCAATCGGTAATGGTCCCCACAACATGGCAAATGCAGAAAAAGGAACATTCAGCTGTGGAATCAACTGCATCATCAACTGTAATAAGCCGTAGCCAAGCACCACGCCAGCAATACTTCCCAATAACATTGCCACAGCAAAGACCACCAATAACAAGAATAAGTAGGCCTTAAAAATCTGAACCTTAGAAGCCCCCATACAACGCAGTAACGCAATATGATTTTGATTTTGCAAAATATAGCGTTGGCTACTCAGTGCGATGGCAATACCACAAAGCAAAATGGTTAAAATATTGGCCAACTGTAAAAATGTATCTAAATTCGCAATCGGCTTCATTAAGCGCGTATTGCCTTCGCTGGCATTTCTTAAGCGAAGTCCTGCCTGCTGTTCATCTTCAGTTTGTGCGACCTGTGTAGATTGAGTCTTTTGTTGGTTTTTAAACTGCTTAAAGTCTTGCTCATACTGTTGTATGGCCTTCGGCTCCCCCGCCAATAACACGCGGTAATCAATACGGCTGCCCAGTTGAATCGCATTGGTTTTTACTACATCTTGCTGTGCAATCATGACTGTTGGGGAAAAACCACTAAAGCCCAATTCCTGATTCGAATCATGTAAAATTTTGCCACTCACCCGAAATTGGCCGTCCGCAATTGCAATACGATCGCCCAATTTGACCTTGAGCAAATCCATCGCACGTTGGCTCAACCAGACTTCACCTGACTGTAATTGTTGAGCTTTGGGCTCAATCGTCAGTTCACCCCGCAATGGAAAGTTGGTTTGTATGGCTTTTACATTGACCATCACAAACTGCTCATCTGTATGAGCCATTGAGCTAAATACCGTCACTTCAGATTGCTTTAAACCTAGCCCCTGCGCTTGCTCCCGCCATTTTGGAGCAATAGGCTGCGTATCGTTCAGCACCAAATCAGCAGCCAACATTTCAGCCGCTTGTAACGCCACTGCATGTTGTATTTGCTCATTGCTAAACTTGAGTGCCGTAGTGGCACTGATGGCCAAAGTTAAGGCAATAATCAGTAAATAAACCCCAGTGGTTTGAAAGCTCTGACGCAGTAAAGGGCTAAATAATGCATTCATGCTTAGCTCCCCTTTATATGCTCAATGAGCTGGCCATCATGCAATTCAAAATGGCGTTGGCATTTCTGTGCTAACTGCTGATCGTGGGTCACCAACACCAAGGTAGTCCCCAACTCACGATTTAGATTAAACAGCAATTGTTCAATCTCTTTGGCTGTTGCTCCATCTAAATTACCTGTCGGTTCATCAGCAAATATAATTTTAGGCTGCCGAATCAATGCGCGTGCAATCGCTACACGCTGTTGCTCACCGCCAGATAAAACCTTGGGTGTTTGAGCCGCTTGTCGCGTCAAACCTACACGCTCCAATAAAGCGAGTGCCTTTTGCTCTGCTGTTGCATAATGAAATTTGGCATCTAAACGTAAAGGCAACATCACATTTTCAAGTGCTGTTAAGTGTGGTAAAAGCTGAAAGGACTGAAAGACAAAACCAATATGTTTAAGGCGAATCACAGCACGTTGTTCTTCATTGAGTGTTTCAACTACTTCTCCACAAACCTGTAAGTGCCCAGAACTGGCCTGATCTAAGGTGGCTAAAATCCCTAATAATGTAGACTTCCCCGAGCCAGAACGCCCTGTAATCGCAACTTGCTCACCTGCATGAATAGCTAAATTTAAATTTTCAAAAATACATAATTCTTTATCTGCAAGTTTTATCTTTTGTGTCAGTTGCTGGGCAGAAATAATTGCCTGTGGCATGATGGATTTATCAGTCGAAGATTGGCTCATAATTTTCCTAATATGCGGGCTTATATGCTAAAACGTGTGCAAAAATTTAAAGTTAAAATCGCTATTGTGCCATGTGCACTACTCTTTAGTTTGAGTATGCTCCCTGTGTACGTACAGGCTAAAACCATTATGATTATGGGTGATAGTCTAAGTGCAGGCTATGGCATACCCGCACAGCAAGGCTGGGTAAATTTGCTACAAAAGCGCTTAGACCAACAGTATCCGAAACAACATAAAGTGGTCAATGCAAGTGTAAGTGGCGAAACCACCAGTGGCGCATTAGCGCGTTTACCCAAACTGTTGCAAACACACCGTCCAGACCTTGTGGTGATTGAATTAGGTGGTAATGATGGCTTGCGTGGGCAACCACCAAAAATGATTGAAAAAAATTTAGCACAATTGGTTCAAAAGAGTCAGCAAGCTAAAGCCAAGGTGGTGCTGTTTGGCATGAAGATTCCACCGAACTATGGCAAAGCCTATAGTAAGGCTTTCGAAAATAATTACAAAACTGTGAGTCAGCAATACAAGGTTCAACTGTTGCCCTTCTTTTTAGAAGGCGTTGCGGGCAATAAAAACTTGATCCAAAGCGACCAAATTCATCCAAATGCCAAAGCACAGCCTCTGCTGTTGAATAATGCCTATCCCTATATTAAGCGTCATTTATAGCAAAACTGAGGCATGAAAAAGGCGCTAAACATAGCGCCTTTTGTTTTTATGCAGAATCTATCAACAGTTAAAAGTCGTAGAAACTTACTTTACCTGTTTCGAGTGAATACTCCGCACCCACTACTTTTAATTTGCCTTGAGCAATTAGGTTTTCGAGCACAGCAGAACCATGACGTAACTGATTTACCGAAGCAAATACGTTTGAACGTACTGCATGCACTGACAATTTATCTAAATCATCTTTTAATTCAGTTTGCAGTAAAATTTCTACAGATGGGCGTACACGGTTCACAATCGACATTAAATTCGCTGATGGTGGTGTTGCTGGATTCATCAATGCTTCAATAGTGGAATGAATTGCGCCGCAGTGGGTGTGACCTAATACAATGACCAATGGACAGCCAAAGCTATCGGCTGCAAATTCCACACTACCCACCTGAGATGGTGCAACAATATTCCCTGCAACACGAATAACAAACAAATCGCCCAGACCTTGGTCAAAAACCATTTCGGCAGGTACACGTGAATCTGAACAGCCCAAAATAATTGCAAACGGCTCTTGGCTTTCTGCCATCGCTGCACGCTCTTGATGCGTCAAAAGCTTAAGGTGTTGTGTTTGACCACTGACAAAACGTTCATTACCCTTTTTTAAACGTTCTAAAGCTTCTTCTGCTGTTAGCATGTTCTTCTACCCTGATTTGAAGTTAACATATTTTATGCTTGCCTATTTTGAATGTCACTTGCAAAAAGCAATAGTGCGTAATTTTTTTATAATATTTTGTTACATTTATCACTTATTTCAATCTCACACCACTTCGCACAAGCACATTATAAGAAAAGATTCTTCATGCAAGAGCTATGCCGATTCAAATGAATAGCATCGATCTGGACTGAACAACTTCATACATTCTGAGCACAATCAAAGTGAATGAAAACTCGCTCAATGCAACAATGTTGTATGCACACCTAAAACACATATTTTATTTAACTCCATCACATTTTAAGCTGTGTTTTTCACGCCACGTTCACAACAAAATCGTGACTTATAACGCGATTTCATTAAAATAAAAGCATAAGTCATTTCAATTAAAGCATTTTTTGCAATCAATAAATTGATCTACGAATCACGATAATAATTTTTAGCACATTTCTAAGGGGTGAATGTCAATGAAAGGATTGCATTTGACAGCACAAAGGATCCTTCAACTCGCTGGACTGTGTTTGGCGTGTACAACAAGTATCTCAAGTTTAGCTGCTCAAACGACGCAACCAACGTCAACATTTACCACGCCTTATATTTTACAAGACTATTTAAGCCAACAGCGTAAAGCCGCTGGCTTAGTATCGAAGAGCATACAAGTAGGCAACGTAAAGTGGACTTATAACGAGGGAGGTTCTCGAAGTTCACCTTCAATCCTATTGATTCATGGTCTTGCAGGTAACCGCGACAATTGGAATCGTGTGGCACATTATCTTACGCCTTACTATCATGTGATTATTCCAGACTTACCAACCAATGGTGACACTCAAGTTCCTTCCGATTTTGATATTTCTGTCCCCAATGTGACCGAGCAACTGCGTCAATTTGTAATTAAAATTGATGTTGAAAATAAGCTGAATATCGCAGGACATTCATTAGGTGGTTCTATTGCGACTTTATATGCTTCACAATTCCCCTTCGATACTCAAAGTTTATTTTTGATCAACAGTGCAGGCATATATAAAAAAGCCAATACTATTTATAGCAAAGACCCGTATTTTTTAAAAAACCTCATTGTGAGCAAACCCGGTGATTTAGATGAAGTCAGTCATCAGCTGATGCAACAACCACCAAATGTACCGTTTAAACTCAAACAAGCCCAAGAGAAAGTCCTTATTGCTCAGTCGCCTCAAACACAAAAAATGATTGAGCAAATTATTACACTTAATCGAATTTACACACCTGATAGTTTTGCACGCTTGGCGCGAAATGTAGAAGCACCCACCTTAATTTTATGGGGCAAGCAAGACAAGATTATTAACGTCGAAGCGGCAAATGAATTAAAATCTTTATTGAAACGTGCTGAAGCTCCTGTCATTCTTAATAATGTCGGCCACATGCCGATTATTGAGGCTGATCAGGAAGTGGCGAATCACTATTTACCCTTTCTGGCCAAAAGCCAAAAATTTATCAATCCGCTTACGGATAAACTCATTCCTTTAAATTAGGTACACCCAGACAGTATGCAAAAGCACCCTATGATTGAGCAGCTCATTGAAGCTCAACTTAATTTTTTAGATCACACTTTTAGCCAAAGCCCTACTGTCGACACTGAGTTTGTTCATTTTTATCAATGGTTCCGCAAACAGCCACTCCAACAGCTGTGGTCTTTTGAACAGATTCATGGCCTGATTGAAAAGCAAATATTACAAACACCGGCCTCTGGTTTTTTAATCGAACAAATTGCAGAACATATCAAATTTGCGTTGGTGCATCCCATCAATGACAGCACAACAATTGCCGATATTATCCCTGTGCTCACCGTAGATAAAATTGCGCAATATGTCGCAAGTAAAAGTGGACATCGTCAACGCCTGATTAAAACCATGGTGAATAATCCTGCTTTTTCAGCCATGATTAGCCAGCTCATACAGCATTCCATTCAAGACTATCTGGATAACTCAGTACTGGCCAAAAGCGTACCCGGCGTATCACGCTTTATGAAAATGGGTAAATCTGTACTGGAAAATGTCACCGATACAAACTTAGATGATGCAGTTGCCAAGTACTTACAAAAAAATATTCTAAAGCTCAGCCAAATGAGTGAAACTGTATTAAATCAGCACTTTGATGACCATAAGCTCTATCATTTCCAAGCCAATCTTTGGCATAAAATCAAAGCAATGCCTGTGTCTGTACTTAAAAATTATATTGAAGTTCAAGACCTCCCAGCCACTGTAGGCATGGGTGCAGAAATTTGGGATTTTATTCGTCAAAGTGAGTATTTAAAACAACAAGTGCATGATGGTGTGTATGCATGGTATGTGCGTAATGCGGAGCGCCCTTTTGACTTATTGCTGCGCGATTTAAATATTGATGAAGCGCTAATTCAACATGAATTAAGTGCACTGCTACAACCTGTCATACAGCAAATGATCGCTTCAGGTTGGTTACGCGAACGTTCACGCCATTATTTAGAGCAGTTCTATTATGCAGCCGAAACTTTAAAAATTTTAGCCATATCTAAATAAGCAAACAGATCAAATAAAAAAGCCGCTTTAAGCGGCTTTTTTATTGGCAAATTAGAATTTGATATTCATACCAACAGTATATCTACGACCATCCAACACAATGTCGTATTCGCCATTGGTAATTTCTTTATTGGCCAAGTTATAAACCCCAGCTGTTAAGCTCAACTTTTCGCTGGCTTTAAATACTGCACCAGCATCAAATGTACCATAAGCTGGTGTACCACTCGCCATAGACGTACGGCTTAAGTAATCACTGGTTTTACCACGGTAGTTATAATCCATCCATGTATTCCAACGATCTGAAACATCATAATCTAAACCAATGTTAAGCATGTGCTTTGGCATTTTATTTAAAGGCTGACCTTTAAACTCACCGCTTTTTTGCTCAGATTCAGTATAAGTATAGCTTGTGCTCGCACTTAAATTATCCAGTAAGTCATAATCTAATGTGAATTCAACACCTTTCATTTCAGCATCAGACACGTTCATCATTTGGCTAACAAAACGGTAAGGTTTACCATTCGCTTCACATTTCCAATCTTCTACAGGTGAACTGTTTGTGGTTCCCGGTGTTTCACATAAGCGGTCTTCAACAATTTTATCTTTAAAGTCTGACTTAAAGACCATTAAGCTGGTATTGAGGCCCAAACTAGGATCTGAAAAATTAAAGCCCAACTCATAGCTTGTGCTCTTTTCTGGAGAAAGGTTTGGATTACCAATAATCACGCCACTGCCTTTACCAGTACGGCTACCAAAACCTTCAGAAATTTGGCTGATGGTTGGTTGTTTATAACCTGTGCTTACACCACCTTTTAAAGTCAAAGCATCCGTTAAATGATAAACACCGTAAATTCGCGGGGTAATTTCGCCACCTAAATATTGATCTTTATTGAATCGAGCACCCAGTGTTAAAGCAAAATCATCAGTAATGTTCCACTCATTTTCTGCATACAATGCAAATAACCAACGTTCAAGCGAAGTTACACCGGTAACACTCGCTAAACCATTGGTCGTATCGGTAATTTCTTCTGTTTGATACTGACCACCCACTGTTAAAGTATGGTCGCCCAAGAAGAATGTCCCTTGTGTATTGAATACTTTTAAGTCTTCTTGTTTACGATCCGCAACTGCGCCGCTATACACTTTCTTGGTTTTTTCGTCTTGGAAATATGAATCAAGGATAAATGTATCGTAATGTGCCTTGTGGGTTAAGGTATACATTTCTTTTTCATTTTCATTGATAGACGCTTCTGCTACTGTACCAACACTCTTACCTAAAGTTGTGGTGTATTGCTGCCCACTAAAATCATAGCGTAAGCCAATGTCGTTGTTTTCATCGACACTCCACACCAATTCAGTGCCCAGTTTTTTGACTTTTTTCTCAGATTCACTTGAACCTGATTTTTGTCCTTCGCCACCAATATAATCACTTTCATCATTGCCTTGGAAATTACCATCCAAGCTCAAAGAGAGTTTGTCTTTAATCAGCGGGCCTGTCGCATAAAAACCAACACCGTAGCTGTCATTGGCATAGTCGTTATCTGATTTTGTATATTCGGGAGAGATGCTACCGTGCCAATCGCTTGATGAGGCTTTTTTAGTAATAATATTAATAACACCGCCCATTGCATCTGAACCATACAATGAAGACATTGGGCCACGTACCACTTCAATACGCTCAATCATATCAATAGGTGGTAAATATGCGCCAATTTTACCGCCATCTGTACCATTACCATTGACTGTTCGGCCAGCACTTACAGGACGTCCATTCACCAAATACTTGGTATAACTTGCCCCCATCCCGCGAATGGTAATTTCTTTATTGTTACCGCCCCCTTGCACCGAAACACCCGGCATATTTTTCACGGCATCAATAACATCGGTATATGATTTTTTTTGTAATTCTTCACCTGTAATCACTGAAATTGAAGCAGGTGCATCGGCAATGTTTTGCTCGAAACCGCCAGCGGTTGTTACAACAATGGTTTCAAGTTTTGTCACATTCTCTTGAACAGCAGAATTTTGCTCATTTGCTTGTAATTGCGCAGTGAATGCTGATGCAACTGCAAATGCTAAAGTTGAACGAATCAATGGCTTATTCATACTCGTATGCCCTTACTTACTATCTATGGATGGTCTTTGATTTTCGGGGCTCAGTGTAACAAAATACAAACGTAATGCAATTATAATTAATAATTATTCTCATTATTAATTAATAATTCATATCCTCAACAATAAAAAATGAAACTCATTATCCTATTAAAGTGAGGTTTTTCGACACGCTAAGTGAGATGGTGATTTTTCCAAGTTACTAGGGTCTCTTCTATTTGTATACTCATTTGGCCATATTTTAAGGTAAATAAATAACCAAATTTCACGTGCATTTTATTTAACCTACGAAAGCAGTGCACTGAATAAAAACAAGCTTATTATTTTTATTACTTTAAGCTTAGCAACAGTACTCCCCCCTCAATGGATAGAATGTGGACTGTCCAATGGTCAAGCAAGTATCTACACACCATTTTTATAACACCCAAATGTAGCTGTCATAAAATGTGGCACAAAAAAAATAGCCTCAAATTGAGGCTATTTTTTTAATTTCTAAGTGCTTATTTAAAATAAGCGCCTTCAGTATTACTGTGATCTGTTTGATCCACTACACGCATCAATTCTGGGACATGTTGTCTTAAAGTCGTTTCCACGCCTTGTTTTAAAGTTAAATCAATTGATGAACAACCTTGGCAACCACCACCAAATTTAAGCACCGCAGTTAAGCCATGTTCTGCGTCTTCAACCACTTCGACCAAAGCACAGTTACCGCCATGGCCTGCAAGACCTGGGTTAATTTCTGACTGTAAAACATAAGTAATACGTTCTTCTACAGAAGCATCTGGACCTACACGTGGCACTTTAGAGTTTGGCGCACGGAACGTCAGCTGACCACCAAAACGGTCTTTGTTGTAATCAATCACAGCATCTAACAAATATGGAATAGATGGGGTATCAACATAAGCTGCAAAGTCTGGGTAATCTTGCTTGTAATCTGTAGGCACAATTTCTTCTGGTGCACTGTACGCCATACAGCACTCAGCACGCGGTGTTCCAGGATTTTCCACAAAAACACGTACCGCAATACCTGGCGTATTTTGTTTCGCCAACAAGTCTTTTAAATACTCTTGTGCATTGGGTGTAATTAATAAATTTGGAATCTCTTCTGCAACTACAGTGCTGGTGTTCTCAGTCGACATAACAATATTTCCTCATGCTGAATTATCTATTTTACCTGAAGATGCGGTTCAGTAGAAAAAAATCAACCAAAATTGTCGGAATTATCTTGAAAGTTCACTTTAAAGCCCTTTTTAATGGCATGATGCATCTTAAATAGTCAAAATATAGAACAGAATCCTATGCTGGACTTACCCTTTAATCACACGGTCACCATTATTTTAATTACCGTGGTTGTTTCATTTCTTGCCTTTCAAAACGAAAAAATCATGAACCGTCTGATTTTTTGGCCCCCTGCTATTAAGCAAAGCCAATATGACCGCTTTGTGACGCATGGCTTCATACATGCCGATGGTGCACATCTGTTATTTAACATGATCACCTTATTTTTCTTTGGTAGCATTATTGAGCAGTTCTATCGCCAATACTTATTTGAAATGGGCTTTGTGCTGTTCTATATCGGTGGTTTGATTGCAGCAATTATTCCAAGTTATCTCAAGCATAAAAATGATCATCGCTGGGCCAGCTTAGGTGCATCTGGCGCTGTTTCAGCCGTATTATTTGCCTATATTTTATTTCAGCCGTGGAAGCTGATTTTTGTATTTTTTATACCTGTTCCAGCCATTATTTTTGCCGTGCTGTATGTGGCTTATAGCATTTGGTCTGGCAAACGTGGCAACAGCAACATTAACCACAGTGCACATTTGTGGGGAGCTGCCTATGGGGTCCTCATGACCATTATTATTGAGCCAAGGGTCCTTCCTCACTTCTTTAATCAGCTGATGCAATTGCCATTTTAACCACTGAGCCTACTGCATAGATTGAGTAAAAAACCGATATTGGCAACATAAAAAAAGGGATTCTTATGCAGAATCCCTTTTTAGTTCACTGGCTAGTGATTGGTATTAATCGCTTCTGCGTAAGAAGGATTAAACATCTGTGTGGACCAAAAGCTCACCATGTTCAAAATGCCAATTGCGCTGATAAGCAGACACAAACTTGGCAATAAATACAGGCGCACGATCAATCGGAGTTTTTTCTTTAAAATGACCTGCATTAATCGCCCAGTCATAACAACTCTGATCCAGTGGATATTCGATTAAAACACCACTTAAATAATTATTTTCAATCCAGTCTTTGGCTTGCAGATAGTTAGAAAATACTGCTGAAGAGAAATTGGATTTTTGTGCACTAAATAAATAGACGCTCGTTAAATCACTCATAATTTTTCCCCTAAGAACGAATTCTTCTTTTGATGATTTAATCTACATCTTTTATTTTGTGATGCATATCACACTTTATTGTTTTTTTGCTGTCATTTTAGCCAACTTTCGTAACCAATATGACATCAATAGAAAATAGTATTGATTACCATTAAAACTAAATAATAATGCTAATTATTTTCATTTAATAATTATTCTGATACATTCATTGAAATTTTTGGGAATATTCAAGAAGATGATTAAAAAATCATTATTGTATGCTGTGATTTTAGCGCTAACTTCTCCTGTATCCAGCTTAGCACTTGCTACACCATTTACGTTAAAAGCCACAGAACAAAATACGATTGAACTTAAAAATGCGCCACAAAATATTGCTGTCTATGATCTTGCTATACTCGACACTCTGAATGCTTTAGGTATAGACGCAAAAATTGTTCCTGAAACCAGTTTCAGTGGTGATTTAGCCAAATATCAAAATAATCAATTCATTAAAGCGGGTTCTCTATTTGAACCTGATCTAGAAAAGTTAAAAGCAACCAAGCCTGATCTTATTTTTGTAGGTGGACGTTCAGCAAAAGCGCAGAGCCAACTCCAACAACTGGCGCCTACTGTAAGCTTATCGGCTCAAACTGAGCATTATATCGCCGACTTAGAACAGCGTACTCAGTTACTGGCAAAAGCATTTAAACGTGAAAAAATTGCCAATGAAAAATTAGCAGAAGTTAAAAAGCTACAGGCTGAACTTAAATCTTTAACACAGAATAAATCTGCGCTAATGCTATTTGTAAATAAAGACAACTACATGCTACATGCAGCCAATGATCGTTTTGGCTTTGTTTATGATTTAACAGGATTTAAATCTGTACTCCCGCTAAGTGAAAAGTCTGATGCACCACGCCCAGAAGCGGGTTCTGCTGCTGCCCTCGCCTTGGCAGAAAAGAATGCTCAATTGCTTAAAAAAGCTGTCGAAGCACAACCTGATTACATCATTTTATTAGATCGTGGTGCAGTCAATACACAACAGTACACAGCAAAAGATAGTATTAAAATGCACCCTGTTTTAAGCCAATCTGATGCGGTGAAAAACAATCGGGTCATTAATGTAAATGCTGATTCATGGTATTTAACTGGTGCAGGCTTAGACAATACGATTGCAATGCTCAAAGAGCTGAAACGAGCCATTCAACCTTAAACGTAGTCAAACCGCTTGAAATCAAAAGGGAAGTTTATGCTTCCCTTTTTTCATGAAATATCTCGAAATATTTTTCTACAAAACATTGGTAGTTTCTGCCAAGACCGAATCGAATTTGGCATAGATAATGTATACAAATGTATATTAACGACAATGTCAGGTGAGATATTTTGCATGTCTAGTTCTTTAGAAGGCCTCCAGTTTCCAATTTCTGCTACACAGCAAAAGCCCAGCACATCCAAAGTCGGGCGTGAAATTATTGCGGAAGCATTGGCCTCGGTCGATCACAACCTGTCACTCAAAGCCACGCAAGAAAAAAACTGGCGTAAACAATATCCAAAATATTTCAAAGCTTTGGTCCAACATGGCATTCTCAATGACCAAGCTCCGCTTCATATTGCGACTTCAGGTTTAAATAAAGCGCATCATAGTTTTGAGTTTTATCGAGATGGTGAAAAGCACTTATTAGTTGATGTGATGTCTTTGCCAGCAAAGCCTTTACATACCATTCAATTAAAAGGTGAAAGTGATGCAGCACCTGAATGGTATGTACCTTATAAAGGGCAAAACTTGCAAGGTGATGCACTTTTAGCACAGCTTCAAAATTGGCAAGATGCAGGTATTGTTGAACCGAGTCATGCTGATGCTTTAAGAGCTTGTGTAGCGCACCCAGAATGGTTCGATCTATCTGACCGTACGGTTGTACTGTTTGGTGCAGCTTCTGAGGCTGGCCCACTTACCTGGCTCTCTAAATGGAAAGCCAATATTGCCGCTGTTGATTTACCTCACCCACGTATTTGGGGCAAAATATTAGACACCGTAAAGCACGGTAATGCCACACTATATGCGCCATGTATAGAAGCACTGTCAGACGAAGCAACCGAAGCAGAGCTTAGAGACAAGCTTGGTGCCAATCTATTGACGCAAACACCTGAAATTGCCCATTGGCTGGCACAAAGCCAACATCAATTAGACTTGGCGGCCATTGCGTATTTAGATGGTGAAAAACACGTTCGCGTATCTCTGGCGATGGATGCCATTATGCAATATGTCAGTGTACAAAAGCCCGATACCAGCCTTATGTACATGTGCACACCAACCGATGTCTATGCTGTGCCTAAGGAAGTGGTTGAAGCATCACAAAACAAATTCACGCATCGCTCTAAAGCGCAGCAATTGCTGAGCCAAGGGATTTCTACGCTCAGTGCTCAGCACTTTTTCCAAAAGAATTCACATGACTTAATTCTTTCCAGCAATGGTCAATCCTATGGTATTGCTGATTGCTTGGTAGTGGAACAAGGACCAAACTATGCGCTGGCAAAACGTATTCAACAGTGGCGTGCCACATTAGCCCGACATAATGGTCAACGTGTGAGTATCAATATTGCACCCTCTACAACCACGCATTCAGTGACCAAAAATCCTTTGCTAAAAGCAGCCTTTAATGGTGCTGAGCTGTTTGATGTAGAAGCCTTTGCCCCTGAAACCACCAATGCCATTATGGCAGCTTTATGGATACACGATCTTCGCAATCCTGAATCGGTGGCTAACCCAGAACTTAAGTTAGATCATCCACTTGAACTGATGATGAAAGGCGCAAACCACGGTGGTTTATGGCGTGTTGCATATTTAGCGCGAACTGCATTGCCATTTGCTGCAGTCTATGGCTTTGCAACAGATAAACTGCCTATCAAATCCATGCTCCGAACGTTGAAAAAGGCATAGCGTAAAGAGTTCGCCCTTCTCATTTTCCTACAACCTCAGTGGTCTATGGGAAAGGTGTGTATTGTTTGGGTGTTTAGATACGTTCTGTGCTCCTGATGATCTCATTCATACAGTGAACCATAGAACTTAAACACAAAAGCAGACCATAAAAAAACGCTATCGAAGTAGCGTTTTTTTATGCCTTAAAAGTGCTTAGAACACTTGTAAGAACAGCCAATATAAACCACCAGACAAACAGATTGTCGCTGGTAAAGTGAAGATCCATGCTGAAAGGATGGTTTTCACTGTAGCAAAGTTCAGGCCTGATTTGTTGGCAACCATTGTACCTGCAACCGCAGAGTTCAATACGTGTGTAGTTGAAACTGGCATACCAAAACCATCTGCAGCAGCAATTGTGGTCATAGCAACAAGCTCAGCTGACATCCCTTGACCATAAGTCATGTGATGCTTACCAATACGCTCACCCACAGTCACTACAATACGTTTCCAACCCACCATGGTGCCTAGACCAAGTGCCAATGCAACAGCGACTTTCACCCATGTAGGAATGTATTGAAGGAACGAATCTAAGTTATTACGGTATTCTTTGACGTTTTTCGCTTGATCAGCCGTCATTGCTGGAAGCTGTTCTGCTTTATCTAAACGCTTAAATGCCGTAGTATTTAAGTACATGTCGTTACGAATTGTAGAAACTTCAGTTTCTGGAATATCTTTTAGATCGCCATACTGACCCACACGCTCACCTAAGTGATCAGTTAAGCTTGCTAAAGCAGGCACAACTTCAGGGGTAATTTCTTTGGTCTGAATATATTTGGTAATCACATCACGCGCTTTGTCATCTGCAATATCATCATGCTGTGCATAAATCGCAGTCGCTGTTTGTGCAGACAATTGTTCAAATGATTGAATATGCGCTTGGTCTAAATTCTTGTTTAAAGAATAGGCCAAAGGCACACAACCAATCAAAATCAACATGATTAATCCCATGCCTTTTTGACCGTCATTTGAACCATGCGCAAAACTTACGCCTGTACAAGTAAAGATCAAAATTGCACGAATAAGCGGTGGTGGTGGTTTATTGCCTTCAGGTGGCTGGAATAATTCCATTTGTTTCTTAAAGATTTTTTTAACCAATAAGAACAATACCGCAGCAAATGCGAAACCAATTAAAGGAGAAAACAGTAAAGCTTTACCCACTTTAATCACTTGGTCCATGTCTACACCCGATGCACCGCTACCTGCGTGCAGAATGTAGTTCATAATGCCAACGCCTAGAATCGAACCAATTAAAGTATGCGAACTAGAAGCAGGAATCCCCAAGAACCAAGTACCAAGGTTCCAAAGAATGGCCGCGATGAGCATGGCAAAAACCATAGCAAAGCCAGCTCCAGAACCGACATTCATGATCAGCTCTACAGGTAGCAATGCAATAATGCCGTAGGCAACTGCACCACTGGCAACCATTACGCCTAAGAAATTACAAAAACCAGCCCACATCACCGCCACTGGTGCAGATAATGCGTTGGTATAAATCACCGTTGCGACAGCATTCGCTGTGTCGTGAAAACCATTTACAAACTCAAAACCGAGCGCAATAAACAAAGCGGTACCCAATAAAATCATGGAGTAGAGGCTAAGTGCAGGAACATGCGCAAGATCAGCTGTAAGTTGAAAACCAATATAAATTAACGTTGAAATAATTAACGTTAGAAACACCGGCATAAAAAATTTCGGTGTAGGCACATGAACATTCGTCGACTTATTGTTTGTCGACTGGTGTGCTGAATCTACGGGAGTTTGATTAGAATTCATGCAAGCAAGAATGGAGGATTTAAGAATCCCCATATTGTTCAATTAAATTGTGACAATTATATGACAAAGCGGTGTCATATAAAGCAATATTTCATACTTTATTTTTTACAGCTTGCCATCAATTATGCTTATTTGCATTCAAATCAATCATTAATATTCATAGTGTTACAACCATTTCTGTTCATTTATCATTATTAAAACACGCTGTTTTTGCACCGCAAAAGATCATGTTACAAAACATGAAATATAAGCTGTACTTAAGGGTTCTACAGACCAAGGCATAGCATGCTAGAGAGATATGACAACTTGATGAAGTATTTATGACAATCCAATCTTGCTACAGCAACCACTTTGAGGCACGGCGAAATATTCAACAAGCTCAACTTTGCGCTTAATAATTAAACTCAATATCAGAAATAATGAACTGAATTCTGTTAATATATTTGCCGATTTTATATTCCATCGGATTGGGGTTATTTATGTCCACGCTCGCCACCCTAAAAGAGCTACTCGCTCAACGGATTCTGATTATCGACGGTGCTATGGGCACTATGATTCAGCGTCATAAACTCGAAGAAGCTGACTACCGTGGTGAGCGTTTTGTTGACTGGGCATCTGACCTGAAAGGTAATAATGACCTTTTGGTACTGACACAACCTCAAATCATTCAAGGCATTCATGAAGCCTACCTCGATGCTGGCGCAGACATCATTGAAACCAACAGCTTTAACGGCACCAAAGTTTCAATGTCTGACTATCACATGGAAGATTTGGTCACTGAAATCAACCGTGAAGCAGCGCGTATTGCCAAAGCCGCTTGTGAAAAATACTCAACACCAGAAAAGCCGCGTTTTGTTGCGGGTGTGCTTGGCCCGACTTCACGTACTTGCTCAATCTCGCCAAATGTAAATGACCCAGCTTTCCGTAACATTACTTTTGATGAGCTGAAAGAAAACTATATTCAAGCTGCGCATGCCCTGATTGAAGGCGGTGCGGACATTCTGCTCATCGAAACCGTATTCGATACTTTAAACTGTAAAGCTGCCATTTTTGCAGTGAAAGAAGTGTTTAATCAGCTGGGCTATGAATTGCCATTGATGATTTCAGGCACGATTACCGATGCCTCTGGCCGTACCTTAACCGGTCAAACCGCTGAAGCGTTCTGGAACTCTGTGCGTCATGGTGACTTATTGTCGATTGGCTTTAACTGTGCCCTAGGTGCAGATGCCATGCGTCCACACGTCAAAACCATTGCAGATGTTGCCGATACTTTTGTTTCAGCGCATCCGAACGCTGGCTTGCCAAATGCCTTCGGCGGTTATGATGAAACCCCTGAACAAACTGCAGCCTTCATTAAAGAATTTGCAGAAAGTGGCTTGATTAACATTACTGGCGGCTGCTGCGGTACAACGCCGGATCACATCCGCGCCATTGCCAACGCAGTCAAAGACATTGCACCACGCCAAGTGCCAGAAACTAAGCCTGCTTGCCGTTTAAGCGGTTTAGAGCCGTTCAACATTACAGAAGATTCGCTGTTTGTGAACGTCGGTGAACGTACCAACGTGACTGGTTCTAAAAAATTCCTGCGTTTAATCCGTGAAGAAAATTTTGCCGAAGCTTTAGAAGTTGCGCAGCAGCAAGTTGAAGCTGGCGCGCAGATTATCGACATCAACATGGATGAAGGCATGCTGGATTCAGAAGGCGCAATGGTGCACTTCCTGAATCTAGTAGCATCTGAGCCTGAAATTTCACGTGTGCCAATCATGATTGACTCATCTAAATGGGACATCATTGAAGCAGGCTTAAAATGCGTACAAGGTAAAGCGGTTGTTAACTCAATTTCCTTGAAAGAAGGCTATGACGAGTTCGTCGCAAAAGCGCGTTTGTGCCGTCAGTATGGCGCTGCCGTAATTGTGATGGCCTTTGACGAAAATGGTCAGGCCGATACTGCTGCACGTAAAAAAGAAATTTGCAAGCGTTCTTATGATGTATTGGTCAATGAAGTGGGCTTCCCTGCTGAAGACATCATTTTTGACCCGAACGTATTCGCAGTCGCAACTGGTATTGAAGAACACAACAACTATGCTGTGGACTTTATTGAAGCGACAGGCTGGATTAAGCAAAACTTGCCACACGCGATGATTTCAGGCGGTGTGTCTAACGTATCGTTCTCATTCCGCGGTAACGAGCCTGTACGTGAAGCGATTCACTCAGTGTTCTTATACCATGCTATTCAGCAAGGCATGACCATGGGTATCGTCAACGCAGGTCAAATGGCGATTTATGATGATATTGATGCTGAACTGAAAGCTGCGGTTGAAGATGTGATCTTGAACCAAAACCAAGGTGAAAGTCAGCACGATGCAACTGAAAAGCTGCTTGAAGTAGCTGAGAAATACCGCGGTCAAGGCGCTGCGCAAAAACAAGTTGAAAACTTGGAATGGCGTGAACTTCCAGTTGAAAAACGTCTTGAGCATGCTTTGGTGAAAGGCATCACGACCTTTATTGATGAAGATACTGAAGAAGCGCGTTTAAAATCAGCTCGTCCGCTAGACGTGATTGAAGGCCCGCTGATGGACGGCATGAACGTGGTTGGCGACTTGTTCGGTTCAGGCAAAATGTTCCTGCCGCAAGTGGTGAAATCTGCACGTGTGATGAAGCAAGCAGTAGCTTGGCTGAATCCGTTCATTGAAGCTGAAAAATCTGGCGGTCAGTCTAAGGGTAAAGTCCTGATGGCGACTGTGAAGGGCGACGTGCACGACATCGGTAAAAACATCGTAGGCGTAGTACTTGGCTGTAATGGTTATGACATTATCGACCTTGGCGTGATGGTGCCTTGCGAGAAGATTCTGCAAACCGCCATTGATGAGAAAGTTGACATCATCGGCTTGTCTGGCCTGATTACTCCGTCACTCGATGAAATGGTGTTTGTTGCTAAAGAAATGCAGCGTAAAGGCTTTAATGTTCCGCTGATGATTGGCGGTGCAACGACTTCTAAAGCGCACACTGCGGTGAAAATTGACCCTCAATATTCAAATGATGCAGTGATTTATGTTGCTGATGCTTCTCGTGCGGTAGGTGTTGCAACAACTTTACTTTCTAAAGAAATGAAACCGAAGTTTGTTGAGGAAACCCGTGCTGAATATGAAAAAGTGCGTGAGCGTATTGCCAACAAACAGCCAAAAGCAGCTAAGCTGACTTATGCTGAATCGGTTGAAAATGGTTTGAAAATTGACTTTGCAGCCAATGCGCCTGTGAAGCCAAACTTCATTGGTACGCAAACGCTGACCAATTATCCATTGGAAACTTTGGTTGAATACTTCGACTGGACGCCGTTCTTTATTTCTTGGAGCTTGGCGGGTAAATTCCCTGCTATTCTGACTGATGAAGTGGTGGGTGAAGCAGCAACTGACTTGTATGAACAAGCGCAGACTATGCTGAAAGATATTATTGACAACAAACGTTTTGATGCGCGTGCGGTCTTTGGTATTTACCCTGCTGCCCGTTCAGGTGCAGACACGGTTCAAGTGTTTGATGAAACTGCGAAAACAGTGACGCATACTTTTGAGCATATCCGTCAGCAGTCTGACAAAGTAACGGGTAAACCAAACTTGTCATTGGCGGACTTTATTGCTCCTGAGCTTGGATATGCAAAACAACGTTTTGCCCAAGCGCAAGAGCGAAACGAAAGTGTAGCTGAGCCAGTTGAGATTCAAGATTACTTGGGCGGTTTCACGGTGTCGATCTTTGGTGCAGAAGAAATGGCGAATGAGTACAAAGCCAAAGGCGACGACTACTCTGCTATTTTGGCGCAATCGTTAGGTGACCGTTTTGCAGAAGCGTTTGCAGAACATTTGCATGAGCGCATTCGTAAAGAGTTCTGGGGCAACCAAGCATCTGAAACTTTAAGCAATGAAGAATTGATTAAAGAGAAGTATGTCGGCATCCGTCCGGCGCCGGGCTACCCTGCTTGCCCTGAGCACTCTGAAAAAGCGCCATTGTTTGACTGGTTAGGTTCTACCGACAAGATTGGTACGCAGTTGACGACGAGCTTTGCAATGTGGCCGCCTTCATCTGTCAGCGGTTTCTATTATGCTAACCCTGAAAGCCAATATTTTAACGTGGGTAAAATCGCAGGCGATCAGCTTGAGGATTATGCGAAACGTAAAGGCTGGACTTTAGATGAAGCGAAGCGTTGGTTAGCGCCTAATTTGGATGATTCGGTTCAATAATTTGCATTAATAAAAGCCCTCACAGTGAGGGCTTTTATTTTTTAATCCCCCTAAATCCCCCTTTTTCAAAGAGGGGCTTTCACGTATTAATTTAATTACGTGACAGCTCCTCCCTTTTTTAAAGGGAGGTTAGGAGGGATTTATGCAATAATATTGCATTAAAATTCTAAAAACTTTGTAATAAACACTTATGGACAACAAAACATTCACTGGAAGTGGGACAACATGGGCTAATGCATGTGTTGGGGATAATGGACAACCTAATTATATAGAATATTCAAAAGGCTATTCTAAAGCGGCTAATCTTCTTTTAAATTACATTTTAAATTCCAAAGGTGAACAAATTGATCATTTGATTTATCCAATCTGTTTTAATATGCGCCATTCTATTGAGCTTAGACTTAAAGGTGCTATTGAAGAAATTAGATTATTAGCTCACATCAAAAAGATTGATTTACCCTGTTTTAATTTGATTACTTCACATGATATTGGGAATATTTGGTCATATTTCAAAATAAATGCAAATTTGCTTGATACCCGTTTTAGAGAGTTAATTGATCGAATTAATGAAACAATATGTGATATAGCAAGTATTGATCCTACAGGACAAACTTTTAGATATCCTAGAAGCAATGATGATCAGACACATTTAGTCGAACAAGGGGTTATCAACTGTTATATTCTCAATACTAGATTCAAAGATTTAGAAGATAATCTAGATGATTTAATTTATTTGATTGATTCATTGATAGATGAATACAAACTTGGGACATTCACAAAAAACCTATCACGCCAACAAATATTTGAGTTAACTACACATCTTCCGCCATACGAACAATGGAGTGATAACTCCTTCAAAGCCATTAAAGAACAACTGACAAAATGTTATAAAATTTCTAATAATGAACTAACTAAAGCCATAAAGCTTATTAAAGATCATTATGAATTAAGTCATAAAATCGGAATCAAAAAACCTCTTGCTTTTTTGAATGATGTCCAAATTTTAGAACTATGTGACATCTGGATAACTTATTTTTCTCCTAACTTTAAAGAAGTGTAGTGATTAAATAAACTACGTGACAACGCCTCCCTTTATTAAAGGGAGGTTGGGAGGGATTCCACATCTAAAATAAGTGTACCCAAAAACAAGCCAATCACTCACCCATTAATCAGAAATACTGCTTTTTTACACTTTTATGTCAGACACCACACCAATTTCCTTATAATAATCACCTTTAGATCTCCCCAAATTCATAACCCATTGGTGCATTAATGAAAAAACTCATGAACAACGCAGAAAACATCGTTGTCCAAATGTGCAAAGGACTTGTACTGGCTCATCCAAAGCTTCAATTTAATGAAGCCTATAAAATCATTTCACGTAAAGAAAAACACCAAAACGTGGCATTGATCAGTGGCGGCGGTAGCGGTCATGAACCTGCACATGCAGGCTTTGTTGGCACAGGTATGTTAGACGCTGCTGTGTGCGGCGACGTATTTGCATCTCCGTCGCAAATTCAGGTCTATAAAGCCTTACAGCAAGTCGCGACTGACAAAGGCGTGCTGATGATCATCAAAAACTATTCTGGCGATATGATGAATTTCCAGAATGGCGCAGCTCTTGCGACTGAAGACGGCATTAAAGTTGACTATGTAAAAGTGGCAGATGACATTGCGGTTAAAGACAGCCTATATACAGTCGGTCGTCGTGGTGTTGCAGGCACAGTATTTGTACATAAGATTGCAGGCGCAGCAGCATCAAAAGGCTTAGAACTTGCAGACGTAAAAGCGATTGCTCAAAAAGCTGCGGACAACGTCATTAGCCTTGGTTTTGCTTATAGCTCATGTACTGTTCCAGCCAAAGGCACGCCAACGTTTATTTTGGCTGATGACGAAATGGAATATGGCGTCGGCATTCACGGTGAACCCGGCATCCGTCGTGAAAAAATCTTGCCATCCAAAAAAATGGCACAGCGCATCGTGGATGACCTGTTCCTTGACCGCCCAGACATGAAAGAAGTTGCAGTCTTGGTCAATGGCTTTGGTAGCACACCGCTGCAAGAGTTGTATGTCTTTAACCATGATGTATGCGAACACCTTGCACGTAAAGGCATCAAAATTTACCGCACATTTGTCGGCAACTATATGACCAGTATCGACATGAATGGTGCATCTGTGTCCTTGCTTGCTGTCGATGATGAATTGAAAACCTACCTCGATGCAGCAGCCAATACCCCTGCATTTAAAATGGATGGTTCAGCAGCACAGCCTTTAACTTTCGCGACCAAAGATACTGCAACCGAAACAGTGGTAAACACCCAAGTTGAAACTCAGCCTGAACATGCAGTGATTAGCAATGAACAATTCACCGTTGAAAACATGCGCTATGTGGTGGATGTCATGTCTGCCTGCATCATTAGAAATGAAGTGCCATTTTGTGAACTAGACGCGCATGCAGGTGACGGCGACTTCGGGATGAGCGTGGCGAAAGGCTTTAAGCAATTAAAACGCGAATGGCAAAGTCTGATTCAAGCGCAGCAGATGGATGAATTCCTGCTCAACTGTTCAATGATCATTATGGAACATTGCGGCGGCGCGTCTGGCCCAATCTGGGGTTCAGCATTCCGTGCAGCAGCGAAATCGATTCAAGGCAAAGCTGTTTTGAATACCGCAGAATTTGCAGAGATGCTGCAAGCAGCAGTCAAAGGCATTCAAACCACAGGTGAACGTTCATTTGGACGTGGCGCAGTGGTCGGTGATAAAACCCTGATTGATGCCTTAGTGCCATGTGCAGATTCTTGGTCTGCCCATACAGATAGATCCTTTAAAGAAAACTTCACATTAGGTGCAAAAGCGGCTGTTCAAGGCGCCGAAAAGACTAAAGAAATTATAGCGCGTATGGGACGTGCGGGAACTGTGGGCGATCGCAGTCTTGGCTATCCAGATGCTGGCGCACATGGTTTAGGCGTGATCTTTACGGATATTGCTGAACATTTGAAATAAGTTTTGAATGTAAAAAAGCCCTAATCACTTTGCAGTTTTTAGGGCTTTTTTTATTGTTCATTGCTTAAATTAGCAATCATCAATATTCAAACGGTATTTGAATAGCTTGCCATTTTTAAAAATAAATTCGATGGAATCATTTGACCCTTCCACACCAGCGTCAATCACGTTTTTATCATCTGTTTCAAAGATATGATTTTTGAATTTTTTCTTAAACGCGGCTTGATCCAAGTTATAAGGAATACGCTGATGATGAAAAATCACGGTATTGTTATCTCTAAAATACACTTCTTGAATCTGTCCGTTGGCAAGCACTGTGTAGCTGCCAAACTTCCATTGGTCTGGGAAATACCTGTCATTGCATTCGTCACGGCCGCCTTTAATCACTTTATTGGGCTTAGCTAACTTTTCAGGCTTCATATACCAATCTTGATAAACTTTGCCTTGAATCACGGGTTGAATACTTTCCGCAGCAACAACGCTTAGCGGCAGCATAGCCAGCAGCACCATTAATTTTATTTTCATACGATTTCTTTATTATTTATCAATTGAAGCGGCATTTTAACCAAGCCAAAGCTAAAATTAAAAGGTCTTTACAGCTTTCTACGAAGCAATTTCAATCTCTATGACATTCAAATGATGCATCATTTCCCGAATCAACACAAAATAAGCCCATAGCTTAAAATCATTCCCTGCTCTGTCTGCATAATATTCCAGCCGCTCCACCCACTCATTAAATGCATGTTCCAGCATGCTACGGTCTATGCGCTTCACATCATTAAAAAACAGTGCCGACAGCTGCTGCATATACACATCTGACGTATGCGCAATGCGCTGGGTGTGATAATCCAATTTTGACTGTTCCAGCAGCTCTTCTATCACATAGATCATATTTTCAATCGCCAAAGCATCGATACGGCCAAAACGCACACTTTGCGCAATGATAAAATTCAGACCTTGTGAAATTTCAATCATTTGCTCGTCTATTTCAAATTTTAGCTGCTCATCAGCCAGTGAAAATGCAATCACTGCTTACGAATCGCCCATGTGCATCTTCTCCTGCCAATCTTCAAGTCAAACCCAGCATTAACGCAATAAAAAGCGCCATCTGATTCATCCTATCAGACAGCGCGATTATTTAGCCTAAAAAAGATCAGTTAGTGTGTTGATTAGCCTACAGGCTTAACCTGCGTCTTTGGCAGAAAGAAAGTGGCTAAACCCAGTAAAGGCAGCAATGAACAAGCACCAAAGACCCATTCAATGCCATTGATATCTGCCAAATAACCCAAACCTGCTGCAGCAATACCACTTACACCGAACATCAAGCCAAACATTAATCCTGCAATCATTCCTACGCGACCAGGTACGGCTTCTTGCGCATAGACCACCATAGCAGCGAAAGCCGATGACATCACTAAACCCACGATAATAGACAGCACGGTCGTCCAAAATAAATTTGCATAGGGCATGATGAGTGCAAAAGGCGCCATGCCAATAAAAGACACCCAAATTACGGCTTTACGGCCAATTTTATCGCCAATCGGCCCGCCAGCAAATGTGCCCAAGGCAACGGCTGCCAAAAAAGCAAATAAATGTAGCTGGGCATTTTGCAAACTTAAGCCAAATTTATGCATTAGATAAAAGGTGAAATAGTTGCTGATGCTGGCGATATAGGTAAATTTGGCAAACATCAGCACGCAAATAGTTGCTAATGCAATAAACAGCTGTCTGCCTTGTAGCTTGCTTTGTACCTGCTGTGCTTTTGATGTGGCTTGGCTAAGGCTATGTTTAATATTCCAGCGACTCACAGCAAACAGTACCCAAATGGCCAACAAAGCAAAGACCACCAGCCATGCGACTGCATGCTGTCCAAAAGGGACGATAATCAACGCGGCCAATAGTGGGCCAATAGCAGAACCTGTGTTCCCACCAACCTGAAATGTAGATTGGGCTGTGCCAAAACGACCACCTGATGCCATACGCGCCACCCGCGATGCTTCAGGATGAAAAGTCGATGACCCTACCCCAATGAGGGCAGAAGCGATCAGCAGTACGGTAAAACTTGGGGAAAAAGCCAATAGCACAATACCACTGAACGTAACAACCATGCCCATTGGGAGCAAATAAGGCTTAGGATGCTTATCGGTATAGAGGCCAATCCATGGTTGCAATAATGAAGCTGTCAGTTGATAGACCAGTGAAATCAGACCGACTTCTGCAAAACTCAGTGAAAAGTTGACTTTCAGCATCGGGTAAATAGCAGGTAAAACCGCTTGTATTAAATCATTTAGCAGATGCGCTACCGCAACTGCACCCACAATTTTAATCACCATACCTTGTGGCTGCGTACTTGCTACGTCAGCATCATTCTTCACGGGTATTGAAGCGTTCATTGCCCGTTCACTCCATGTCTGTATTGATCGATTTTTGATTGTAAATTGTCACTCATAGCATTATCTTCCAATAATCATTGTATAAGTGACAAAAATGAGGCCTGCATGCATAGCTTGCTGATTGAAACTGAAATGTCGGAACTGGTCATTGGCTTATCTTCTGAGCATAGCTATCGGGAGATTACGCCACCACATCATCATTCGCGGGCACAATTTCTCTATGCATCTAGTGGCATGATTCAAGTGTATACGCCCAACCATGTTTGGATTGTACCGCCTATGTGTGCGCTGTGGATTCCTGCTGGGATCGAGCACAGTGTCATTTCACTTAGTCATGTCAAAATGAATACGGCGCTGGTCGATACAGCAGCCGCGGACCTGATGGGCCAAAATTGTTTTATTATTCGTGTAAGCAAACTACTGCATGAACTACTGATTCGCTTAAATGCGCTCGAAAGTATGCCACCATCTGAAGTGCTGAGTGCAGATGAGTTATCACGCTCGTTGCAAATTTTAATCTTCGATGAAATTCATAAAGCAAATCTGTTGCCTATTCAGATTCCTTGGCCACAAGACAAACGCCTGCTACAAATATGTAAAACCATGTTAGATACACCCGACCAACTGAAGGATTTAAGCACATGGGCCGATGATATTGGCACAAGTGCGCGTACCCTCATGCGTATGTTCCAAAAAGAAACGGGGCTTTCTTATCGGGCTTGGATTCAGCAAATGCATATCGCGCATGCGCTAAGTAAAATTTCAATCGGCGAATCTGTGGCACAAATCTCTAGGACACTTGGCTACAGTAACCCCAGTGCTTTTAGTGCCATGTTTAAACGGCATTTGGGACAAACACCACAGCAGTTTAGGCAAGGGGCTAAATAATGCCGAACATTATTTTAATCTGTTAAACGTTCAACAAAGAGCACGCCATTTAGGTGATCTACCTCGTGTTGTACTATACGTGCAGGAAAGCCTGAAAACTCTGTTTCGATCTGCTCGCCTTGTACGCTTCGATAACGCACACGAATTTGGGCAGCTCGTGCAACTTGACCACGCCTGTCTGGCACACTCAGACAGCCTTCTTCACCATCTAAGGTCTGTTCAGACTGAACACAATTTCAGGGTTAATCATCACAATTGCATCCATTTCAGGTGCATCGGGATAACGCACATTAGGACGTGAAGCCACGATAATAATTCGCTTAGAAATATACACTTGTGGTGCCGCAATACCGACACCATTGCGGTCCAGCATGGTTGCATGCATCGCCTGCGTTAGCACAGTTAACCACGGACAATTAAACTCAGCTTCACTCACTGCAACAGCCACTAAATTTAGAATAGCCTCACCTTGTTGTGCGACAGTTA
>NZ_SGSS01000035.1:0-28743 GCF_004209135.1 Acinetobacter sp. WCHAc060006
ATTAAAAAGTATTGATAAACAAACTGATAAAATAATTGAATTGTTAAAAAATAAAAAATTGGATTTAAAGAGTCAGGGTAAATTTCAAGATTGGGATATTGAAAAAGAGTTTAATCCTAAAACTTATATTGAAAAGGGGTATCTTGATGCAGATGAAAATGTTTTATTTCTAAATGCTAAGAAAATCTGTGAGTGTTTTGGAGTAAAGTATTTAGAGCGAAAAGGTGGGACATGGCTTAATGATGAAAAAAAAATAAAAATTTGGTATCCAAAATTTTTTGAAAATGAACAATGGAGTAATAGTATTGCGTCTGATGGATTATATATTGATGAAAAGACCAAAATAGAAGAAAAAATAGAAAAAATGAATGATATATGGTCCAAAAAAGAAAAAATACGTTTGGTTTTTGGAGCTGTTAAAAATAATTTGATGCCAAAAGGTAGGTATGTGTATCAATTTTATGGAGTATATGAATTAGATGTTTTGAATTCAGATAGTGTGCGGTGGAAGAGAATTTCAAAAAGATATGAGTTAAAGAGCAATACATTTAATGTTGATAATTGATCGAATATTAAAAAGCCCACTTTTGTGAGCTTTTATTTTAATTTCAGAGGGGATTAACCACGACCATTACGGCTACGACTACCACGTGGCGCTTTGGTATTTGGACGTGTTGTACCATTGGTACGACGTTTTGGCTTTTCGCTCTCATCCATTTGCCAAATACGTTTAGTACCTGACTTTTTCACAGAACCATCTTTGTTCTTACGTACCATTGGCTTACCACCCGTACCGCCAGGCTTTTTCACGTACGAACGTGAGCGGTAAGGTTCTTCCTTTGGTACATTTTGAAAGTCTTTATACAATAAAGGCTCGATATCTTTGGTTTCGCCTGGTTGTAAAGCCATTTGAACTAAGTCAATAGAACCAATTTTAGTACGAATTAAACGTAAAGTTGGGAAACCAACAGCAGCAGTCATACGACGAACTTGGCGGTTACGGCCTTCACAAATTGAAATTTCAACCCAAGATGTTGGTACATTTGCGCGGTAACGTACAGGAGGATCACGCTCCCATAACCATTCAGGTTCTTCAACTTTACTTGCTTTAGCAGGTAAAGTCATACCGTCTTTTAATTCAACACCTTGGCGAAGTTTTTCTAAAGCTTCTTCAGTTACATCACCATCGACTTGTACCAAATAAGTTTTAAACTTTTTGTTTTCAGGGTTGGTGATGTATTGGTTTAAACCACCGTGGTCTGTTAAAAATACTAAGCCTTCAGAGTCCATATCCAAACGACCCGCCAAACGCAGTGTTGGGTCATCTACGAAGTCTGACATCGTCATGTGAGCTTCGTCTTTGCGGAATTGGGAGAGCACGTCATAAGGCTTGTTAAGAATGACGATTTTCATAAAAAATAACTTCTGTAATTACATGAATTAGAAATTGGTGAGGATTTATTGAAAAAAGAAACATAGAGGTTTCTTGTATAAATCTCAAATAAAGTGAATTTGCATACGAGTATTATGCGTGAAGACGGATTAAAAGTAATGTATAACCGCAAATATTTTTTAAAAATGCATTTTTTGGGTGTGATATGTTTCGTTTAGGCCAAAAAAAACCGCACAGAATGCGGTTTTTTTTAAAGAGCGAATTAACGCATTTTTGCCAAGAAGCGACTTAAGCGCGTTAATGCTTCACGCAGTTCATTTTCGGCAGGGAGGAATACCACACGAAAATGATCCGGTGTTGGCCAGTTAAAACCAGTCCCTTGTACCAATAAAACTTTCTCTGCTTTTAAGAAGTCCAGCATGAACTTCTCATCATCCTGAATTGGATAAATTTCTGGGTCTAATTTCGGGAAGCAGTACATTGCACCTTCAGGTTTCACGCATGAAACACCAGGAATATCATTCAACATTTCCCAAGCAATATTGCGCTGTTCGTATAAACGGCCACCTGGGCGGATCAAGTCGTTAATAGACTGATAGCCACCTAATGCGGTTTGAATCGCATATTGTGCTTGATGGTTAGCACAGAGGCGCATAGATGCCAGCATGTCTAAACCTTCAATATAGTCTAGCGCACGCGATTTATCACCTGTAATGGCCATCCAGCCTGAGCGATAACCTGCAATACGGTACGATTTAGATAAACCGTTAAATGAGATACACAGTTGATCACCCGCTAAAGCAGCTACAGAAACGTGTTCAATGCCGTCATAAACAATTTTGTCGTAAATTTCATCAGCAAATAAAATGAGATCGTATTTTTTAGCAAGATCTACAATTTGTTGAAGTACGTGGCGTGGATATACAGCACCAGTCGGGTTGTTCGGGTTAATAATCACAATACCACGGGTGTTTGGTGTGATTTTGCTTTCCATATCTGCAATATCTGGATACCAGAAGTTTTCTTCATCACATTTATAGTGAATCGCTGTACCGCCAGATAAGTTAACTGCTGCAGTCCAAAGTGGGTAATCAGGCATTGGCACGAGCATTTCGTCGCCATCATCCAGCAAGCCTTGCATAGCCATAACAATTAGTTCAGATACACCATTACCTACGTACACGTCATTTACGTGCATGTTAAGGATGCCTTTTTGTTGGTAATACTGGCAAATTGCTTTACGTGCAGGAAAAATACCTTTTGAGTCGGTATAGCCGATCGCATTAGGTAAGTTTAATGCAACGTCATTAATAATTTCTTGTGGCGCTTCAAAGCCAAATGGTGCAGGGTTACCAATATTTAGTTTAATAATTTTATGGCCAGCTTCTTCCATTTCATTGGCCGCTCGTAACACTGGTCCGCGAATGTCGTAGCATACATGCTCAAGCTTAGACGATTTCTTAATTTCGCGTGGGGTGTTGATAGTGTTCGGCATTTTTATAGTCTCGGAAGGAGTGGAGGTCACTTTTGCATAACGGTATAAATAGCTTTTAAATGTCTCTGTTGTTACTAAGTCAAGATTGTGTTCATCTTTGAGTAAAGCAACAATTTTTTCATGCGTAAACCCAGCCTGCTGATATTGTTTAATCACGGGCAGCAGATTTTTAAAAATTACGCTCTTTTTTTGCGACATTTTTTAATCCTGAGCAAGAGTAGAGCTAAGCCTAACACTTATTTTGCTCACAAAAAAGCATTTAATTTTTTAATTTGCTTACTTGTTAATTTAAAATGCTTACTTTTTGCTTTTATGGTCATTATATCGATTTTGTAAATTGTTGAATAAAGACTAGAAATTTAACATTGAATGACGTAAATATAGGATTATCCTATTTTAAATAGCACGATATAAAGGGACGTCATCATGGGAAAACTCAATAAAACAGAACGAGAATGGCAAAGAGAGTTGTCGCCAGAAGAGTTTCGCATTACACGTCAAAAGGGGACGGAGCCAGCGTTTACAGGTAAATATTGGAATACCAAGCAAGAAGGCACCTATGTATGCCGTTGTTGTGGTGAACCATTATTTACATCGGAGTCTAAATTTGATAGCGGTTGTGGCTGGCCAAGCTTTACACGTCCTGTTAATGGTGTGGTTATTGAAGAGCATTTGGATACGACGCACGGTATGGTCAGAACTGAAATAGTTTGTCATCATTGTGACGCACATTTAGGGCATGTTTTTCCTGATGGCCCAGAGCCGACAGGATTGCGTTATTGCGTGAATTCGGCTTCCTTAGACCTAAAAACACAAGAAAAAAATGACGAGGAAACTTATCCATGACCAACATATATCAGTTTGAAGCTGAATTATTAGATGGGAAAAACAAATCTTTTGCCGATTATGAAGGCAAAGTGCTTTTGATTGTGAATACAGCCAGTAAATGTGGCTTTACACCACAATTTTCTGGGCTAGAAAAGCTCTATCAAGAATATAAAGATCAGGGCTTGCTAGTATTGGGTTTTCCATGTAACCAATTTGGTAGCCAAGATCCTGGTTCTAATGAGCAAATTGGTAGCTTTTGTGAAAAAAACTACGGCGTTTCATTTCCAATGTTTGCCAAAGTGAATGTAAAAGGTGCAGAAGCGCATGTCATTTTCCGTTATTTAACCAATAATTCTAAAGGTATTTTAGGAAGTGGTATTAAATGGAATTTTACAAAGTTTTTAATTGGTAAAGATGGCAAAGTCATCAATCGCTATGCGCCAACGACCAAGCCAGAAGACTTACAAGCAGATATTGAAAAAGCGCTTGCCAGTTAAAAAGCTTGATCTGCTTAAAAAGAAAATAGTCATGCATATTGTGCAAAATAAAAAAGTAGCCAATGGGTTACTTTTTATTTGCATTTAGATTGAACTAACATACACAGCTTTGGCTGAGCATCAATTCAAAAAAGAAATCAAAATTTTGAGCATAAGATGGCTTATTTTTATACTGAGGGATGCAGTATAAGCAGTATAAAAAGACACGCTTTTGATAAAAAATAATGGATTTAATCTGTGGAAAATAATAAATGTATGACCCTAAATTAATTGAAAAACTAGAACGTGAGTTACGACAAAATCCAAAAGCCTATCAAACTAAAGTGATGTTACTGGCACTTTTAGGTAATTTTTATATCGTGTTTGGGGTTTTCATTCTTTTAGTTCTTTTAATCCTTGCCTGTTTATCCATTTTAGTTTTGAAAGCTTTTGCAATTAAACTGATTGCGATTGCTGGGGTATTTTTATTTGTTGTGGTGCGTTCACTTTGGGTTACGGTGGATGCACCGACTGGAATTGAAATCTCGGAAAAAGATGCACCTGAGCTTTTTAAAATTATTGAGCGTTTAAGTGGGCAGTTGAACGCAGTCAAATTTAATCATGTATTAATTACCGATGATTTTAATGCTGCTGTGGTACAACGGCCACGTTTAGGAATCTTTGGCTGGTATGAAAACTATTTAATTATAGGTTTGCCTTTGATGCAGTCCTTAAAGGTTGAACAGTTAACTGCTGTTTTAGCACATGAATTTGGTCATTTATCCAAAAACCATGCGCGGACAGCCAATTGGATTTACAGACAACGTATCCGCTGGGCACAATTATTTACTGAAATTGAGCAAAAGGTGAGTCATGTCGATATTATTTTTCGACCATTTTTAAAGCGGTTTGTTCCTTATTTTGTGGCATATTCATTTCCGATTGCACGGGCGAATGAATATGAGGCCGATAAAATATCAGTGAACTTAACGTCTGCAGAAGTCGTAGCGGAAACACTGAGCACGGTGAATGTTATTGGGTTTTATTTGTCGGAAAATTATTGGCCTAAAATTTTTAAGCAAGCTGAGACGTCATCTCGACCAAATGTTTTGCCTTATACGGGTTATGTACAACGTTTCTCCGATGAGGTTTCTAGTGAAGATACGCACGTTTGGTTAAATCATTCTTTAAATGTGCATACCAATTTTGAGGATACACATCCATCATTATCAGATCGTTTAAAGTCGATTGGTCAAGTTGCTAAGGTAAACTACCCGGTAATAGGTCAAACTTCAGATTATTTATTGGGACAAAAACGACTGGAAATAGCCACTGAGTTTGATCAAACATGGCAAAAATCGGTGCAGTATGATTGGCAAAAGCATCACCAAACATTTAAAGAGCAAAAAGACTACTTAGCACAGTTATCTGAAAAGCCGACGGACAGTTTAACCTTTGAAGAGCGTATAAATTATATCGAATTAACCGAATATGTTGCTTATCAGCCTGAACGTGCTTTTGAACTGAAGGCACAGTTATATCAAGATTTTCCAGTGCATGAGCATGCGATTTATCTGTATGCCAAAGAATTGATTATACGAAAAGACGTACAAGGCATAACTTTACTGCAACAGGCCATGAATAAGAATGCATTTTTTACGATTCCAAGTTGTGAATTATTGATTCAATACTATGAAGATGTAGAGGATCATGCACAAGCGACACATTTTAGACAGATGCTAGAGCAACGTGTTGAAATTGAAATGAAGGCAGCGCAAGAGCGTGAGACGATTTCGTCAAATGACAAGTTCATGTCGCATGGTTTGGCACAAGATGAGTTGAATCAGCTACTCAGCAAATTAGAAAAATTTAGTTCAATTCAAAAAATGTGGCTGGTAAGAAAGCGGACTAAGTATTTAAATGAACAGCCTTGCTTTGTTTTTGCGTTTAGCTTAAAGGACGGTATGTTTGATAAAGTAGATGCTGAACTGGTACTTCAAACCATCAATGTGCTCAAATCTACAATTACTTTTCCAGGTGAAACTTTTTTAGTGTGTAGTGATTTGTCAGAAATGAAGGTACTGTCTAAAAAAATAATAAAAACGCCTAATTCAGCAATTTTGCAAAGATAGCAGGGTTCATTTATATTGAGTGAGTGGCTTAGTGCGTGTTTAACAAGGTGGTGGTATGCGTGGCTAAGCATTGAAAACTGATAATAAATTAAATCCATAAGAGGGTTATTGTGGTTCAACATTATAAATTTCACTTTGTATGGATTTCTTTTAGCGCTATTTTTTCTGGGTCTGCTTTTGCGGATACTCAAACTGATGAACTATTAAAAATGCTGACCACACCTATTGCTGAGTATAAGGTTGATACTCAACCTTATGTGATTGATCCTAAAATTGCCAAACGACAATATGAAGTGACGTGGCGGGTACAGCCATCCTTTCGGGTGAATGCGGAGGATTATCAGAGCTATCGCCAGCCCATTAAGGTGGAAATGATTGTGGAGGCGGGATCAGGCCAGATTTTACAATCTAAAACCATCCGATCCTCAGGTTCTGTGCGTGTAGATCAGAAAGTGCATGATGCTTTGCAACAAGCCAAATTACAGCCTTTACCGATGGTGGAAAGAACACTGCGCTATAGTCTAGTCCATGAATTTAATATTGCACCACCGCTTTAGCAGAAAATCAGAATCTGAAATGCCATGTTTTAGTCATATTTGAGATGTTTATTACTGGTGTTGACGGCAATAAAAAAGCCCCAAAGTTGGGGCTTTTTTATGCTTAATTGATACTTACAAGATCGCTTTTAAGCGTTGTATGACTTGCTCACATTGTGCAATATCAGCAACCAGCGCCATACGTACATGGTTTTCACCTGGGTTACCTTGCGCCGTATCACGTGATAAATAACGACCAGGAAGCACTTTAATATGTGCTTTTTCCATCAGCATTTTGGCAAAAGCTTCATCATTGTCGACTTTTAACCAGTAATAGAAGCCAGCATCTGGCTTTTGTAGTGGAAGTAAATGACCAAGCTCATTTTGGAATAATTCAAATTTTGCACGGTACAAACGACGGTTTTCTTCTACGTGTGTTTCATCATCCCAGGCTGCAATTGAAGCCAGTTGATGTTGTACAGGCATTGCAGCGCCGTGATAAGTACGATATTGCAAATAAGGTTTAAGTAACGCCGCATCACCAGCCACAAAACCTGAGCGCATGCCTGGAAGGTTAGAACGCTTAGAGAGAGAATGGAATACGACACAGTTTTTATAGTCGTCACGGCGCATTTCAGCACAAACTTCAAGTAAGCCTACAGGTGCTTCATCAAACCAAAGCTCTGAATAGCATTCATCAGAAGCAATCACAAAACCATATTGATCAGACAGTGCAATGAGCTTTTTAAATTGTTCTTTAGACAGTACTGCGCCAGTTGGATTGCCCGGCGTGCAGACGAATAACAATGCTGTTTTTTCCCAGACTTCCGCAGGCACAGCATCGAAATTACCTAAATAGTTATTTTCTTCTGTGCAGTTAATGAAATACGGTTGTGCACCAGCGAGTAAGGTTGCACCTTCATAAATTTGGTAAAACGGATTTGGCATCACTACATAAGGTGCTTCTTCACGGTTTACGAGCGCTTGTACAAAAGAAAAAATTGCTTCACGTGTACCTGATACTGGAAGTACATGATTTTCAGCACTAATAGTATTTAACTTGAAGCGACGTGCTAGCCAGTTAGCAATACTGGTGCGTAACTCAGGCAAGCCTTTACTGTTTGGATAGGTTGAAAGATGATTAAAGTTGTCAATAATGGCTTGTTTCACAAACTCTGGTGCAGGGTGCTTTGGTTCACCAATAGATAGTGGAATTAAAGGCAGTGCTGCTGGTTGAATATCCGCGAAAAGTTTATTCAATTTTTCAAATGGATATGGATGTAATAATGACAAACTAGAGTTCATGAAACCTTTACCAGTTAAATTAAGTTAATGATGACTACATACTTGGTTCGAAGCTTCATCGAGCGCTGCTTTGAGCTGCGCTGCAAATGTTTCTGCTTCGTTCGCATTCATGGGGATGCCATCTTTTTTAGTCACAAAGAAAATATCTTCTGCGCGTTCGCCTAAAGTCGCAATTCGTGCAGAATGAATATCTAGTCCTTGCATCATAAATAAACCACCAACTTTAGCAAGTAAGCCGGGGTGGTCAAGTGTCGCAATTTCCACCATGTTTTGTTGTAAGGCTTCATTAAGGGTGACTGCAACTGTATTTTCAATATCAAAATGGCGTAATTGACGAGGAATACGACGTTGCATGAGGCCAGGATAAACATCTGCTTGGCTGAGTGCTTTAATTAAGGCATCAATGACCGTATGTTCACGATCTGGGTCCGTGAGTAAGGTGCCAAAGCGATCGAGGACTACATACGTATCTAAGCTAAATGACTTCAGTGCCGTAATAATTCGCGCATCTTGGACGTCTAAATTCATACGGTCAAGCACTGCAACCGTTGTTGCAAATAGGTTCGGTTGGTCTTGAGTGTAAATAAAGATCTGTACGGCATCTTGCGCGAATTTACGATGTGCGCGCATGAGCACTAAAGGTTCGGGATTGCTACCATGTTTTAAAATGGCACGGGTATGCCATGCAATTTCATTGGCAGATTCTTTGACAAAATATTCATCGCCTAATTCTTGCCATACTTTTTCAACATCATCGAGTGAGAATTCTTCAACCAATAATTCGCTGGCAGCAAACTTGGTGTCTTCAATCAGCATTTGATAGTCGACTGGTCGACCAATGCCCGAACGAATTACATCACGTGCTTGAGTGTAGAGCTGACGCATGAGCGAAGCGCGCCATGTATTCCAAAGCGTTGGGTTGGTTGCATTGATGTCTGCAACGGTTAAAGCATAAAGATAATCGAGATGCTCCATATCACCCATTGTTTCGGCAAAGGTTTTTACTACATCTGGATCAGAAATATCTTTTTTCTGTGCAGTAACAGACATTTGCAGGTGGTTTTTGACCAACCATGCAACCAAGTTTGCTTCACGCTCAGTAAAGCCATGTGCTAGACAGAATGCAATAGCATCCGATGCTCCAAGTTCACTATGGTCACCACCACGGCCTTTGGCAATGTCATGGAAAATTGCTGCTAAATACACAATGTCACGACGCGCAAGGCGTTGGAATACAGAGCTTACGACAGGGAAGTCTTTTGCAAATTCAGGTTCTTTAAAGCGGTTTAAATTACGAATAAGCAGTAGGGTGTGAGCATCAACTGTATAGATATGGAAGAGATCATATTGCATCAGGCCCATAATTTGGCCAAAAGCAGGGATGTAATTGCCCAAAACACCATAGCGTTTCATAGCTACAAGTGTGTCGTATAAGCGATACGGTGAGCGGATAATCTCCATAAATAGCGCTTGATGCGCAGGATTATCTCGAAAAGACTGATCAATCCGTTTTGCGGCTAAGGTTAATAGACGTAATGTGCGTGCACGAATACCTTCAATTTCAGGGCGGTTAGCAAGTAAATAGAAAATTTCTAAAATTGCACTTGGATTCTCTGAAAAAATCTTGTGATGTTGAACTGCCAGTTTGCCATCGACTAATTTGAAATTCTCATTGATTTCTTCAATTTGTCGTTCATAACTTGGCAAGCGCGGTGTAATGACAGATTCATTAAAGTACGCCAATAACATTTCATTCAGCGTAGAGACCTGTTGCGCACTACGGTAGTAGCGCTTCATGAATTGTTCGATTGGGTAGTTAGGCGATTTGTCTTCTTCACGGTGATAGCCAAATTTGGCTGCAATTTCACGTTGATAGTCAAACAACAGGCGGTTTTCGTCACGCTTGGTTAAGCGGTGTAGGTGGTGGCGAATTTCCCAAAGAAAGCTTTCAGCCTCTTCGAGTACACCCAGTTCAAATTCTGAAATAAAGCCCAAATGGACTAAGTCGTAAATGCGATTTACACGAAAATGACGTTTTGCAATCCAACCAATTTGGTTGATATCGCGAATACCGCCCGGAGCATTTTTAATATCAGGTTCTAAGTTACTTTCGGTATTGTTGTGTTGTGCATAGCGTTTGGTTTGTTCCTGCATTTTCGCATCAAAGAAGGTTTTATCCGTCCATGTTTGCGACACAATGCGACGTGGCCATTTTGCAAGATGTTCGTTGCCTGTAATTAAACGAGCTTCAATTAAAGCCGTGGCAACAGTTAAATCGCTTGCTGCTTGCGTTACACAGTCCGCAATCGTGCGTACACTAATACCGGGCTTAAAGTTGCCGACATCCCAGAGTGAAGAAATAAACGTTGAAATTTGGGCTTCTAATTCTTTTGGAATGTCATCCTCAGACAGAATCATAATATCCACGTCTGAGTAAGGGAGCATTTCGCGTCGGCCGTAACCACCAACGGCAAAAAGACCTAACTGGCTATGTTCTAATTCAGCGTGTTGCCATAAGAATTTAAGCGCTTCGTCAATCAGATCGGAGCGAGTAACAATAATTTCACGAATCGACAGCCCTTGTTCAAAACGCTCTTGTAGCTGATTTTCAACATCTGTACGCCATTGGTTAATGGCCTTAATGTCGTGGCTATTTTGAGCATAATCCAGCAATGGAAGAGTATTGATCATGAACAAGGGTCCGTTTAAATGTGTATGACTAACTTAATTTTGATGAACACTAATGAGTTGTGCAGTTTGGGTCGCGAGTTCACGTGCTTGGTCAGTCGTTTCAGCACGCGCAGTGGCTACACCCATGCGACGACGCTTAAAGCCTTCTGGTTTACCAAATAAGCGCAAATCGGTATTCGGGTTTGCCAAAGCAAGATTTAAGCCAGAAAATGACAAATTAGTATCATCAACACCCGCATAAATAACAGCGCTGGCTGCTGTGCTATGTCGTGCAGTATTTACAGGTAGTCCTAAAATGGCACGTGCATGTAACTCAAATTCACTTTGGAACTGAGATGCCAATGTAACAAGGCCAGTGTCATGCGGGCGAGGAGATACTTCACTAAACCATACTTTATCGCCTTTGACAAACAGTTCCACGCCAAAGATGCCACAACCACCTAATGCGACAGTGACTTTGTGTGCAATACGTTTGGCTTCTTCGAGTGCGACAGCTGTCATGATTTGTGGTTGCCAACTTTCGACGTAATCGCCTGAGTCTTGGCGGTGTCCAATTGGGTCGCAGTATGATGTTTCAATTTCACCTGTTTCGGGATGTTTTGAGCGTACAGTCAGTAAAGTGATTTCAAAGTCAAAATCAATTTGTGATTCAACAATGACTGTACCTTGATTTACGCGACCACCAGTTTGAGCGTATTCCCAAGCAGCATCAACTTCTTCAAAACTTTTAACGCGCGACTGTCCTTTACCTGATGATGACATGACTGGCTTAACAAAATTTGGATAGCCGATGTCATCACAGGCTGCACGGAAAGACTCAAGTGTATTTGCAAATCGATAAGCAGAAGTAGGTAAACCAAGCTCTTCTGCTGCAAGGCGACGGATACCTTCTCGGTTCATGGTGAGGTTAACGGCTTTTGCCGAAGGAATAATATGTGTACCTGTTTGTTCTAATTCAACTAAAACTTGTGTTGCAATGGCTTCAATTTCTGGAATAACTAAGTTTGGTTTTACGCTTTCTATTAATTGTTTTAATTCGGTAGGGTCTGCCATGTTGAGCGTATGTGAATAGTGTGCAACTTGCATAGCAGGAGCATGGTCGTAACGATCAGCAGCATGGACTTCCACGCCAAGTCGTTGCAGTGAAATCACCACTTCTTTACCTAATTCGCCTGAGCCTAAAAGTAAAACTTTAAACGCTGAAGATTGAAGTGGAGTGCCAATAGTCACGCTCATGTAAATCATCCATGCTTGATTTTATGGGCTTTTAGCATAGCAGAACTAAATAAGCAGTTAAGCGCGTGTTCACATAAATAAATGATATTGTCCAACAATTTTATTTATAAGCTGTAGGTTTGCTATAAAGCCTAATTTCAAATGAGCAAAAGCTGTATTTTAAATTATTGGAATTTATCGAATTTTTAAGGCCTGTTGTTTGAATACGCCCGCTTCCAATGGCAGTGGAGTGAGTGACTGAATAGTTTCATACGTGAGTTGTAATTGCTGTAATTGACGCGACGTTTCACGAAAGTTTGGCCAATACAGTAGGTAAAGTATAGGCGTGGTACATGCAGTTAAAATGATAATTGCTGAAGCTAAGATTGCTGTGAAATAAAAGACATCGTTCATTATGCTAAAAAAATCAAATGAACCATTTTGCCACGCAGTCAAGATAAATACACAAAATAGGAAACAAAGCAGAAAGCAGATGATTTGTATAAAGCTAATCCCTAATTTTGGCCAAGAAAGTCGAGGATATATCTTCCGCTTAGGGTGTAAATGTAAGATGCGCTGGGTGGTGTTATATAAACCAATAATGATTTTTTTCTGATTCACTTCAATGTAAATTGCGCGAATTTGATCTGCTGGGTTGCAGTGTAAGCCACAGAAATTTCCATTGAAATTTTGATTTTGTATAAAGCAGTTAAAAGCAATACTGTCGACAGGTTGATGTAATCCCCAGTTGATTGTGCCTGAGTATCTGGAATGAATAAAAATTTTGCCTTCAATGTATTCGTATTTCGGCATGTATTTGCTTTATCTAAGTTTTTCTAGTATTTAGATGATTGCATATTTTAACAATATAAAAAAGCGTAAGCAGGAACTACCTACGCATGAATTAGGGTGCCCGAGCAAATAACTAAAATTTAGAAATGAAACGGTACGTAGGTATAGACCAAACCATAGGTGAGAGCTGCAGTTAAAGTTGCTGGTACAATTTGCTTAAATTTGAAATAAAGCCCAGCAAGTACAATAAATCCTGCCAGCATCGCAACGCTTTTGTGTGGGGTTTCAAGTAATGGAGGCAATGTTGCGACCACGAGCATGGAGCTAATGGCTGAAATCCCAATCGCACCTAATGCAATTTTGAGCCAAAGTGAGCCTCGCTTTTGCGAATCCTTTTGGAATTTCTGGATAAAATAAAATGGTCCAAAGCGAGATGCAAAGTTAGCAATACCAACCACAATGCCGACCAAAATAATTTCTAAGTTCATATTAGGCCTCTTTGTGTTCTGGGTCTGTTTTTTTTAAGACATAATGCTTAAACAAACCTGCCAATATGCCCGAAGATATACCAATGAAAATAGCTGCTGATAAATCAATCATATAACACGCAACAGCAGATACAACAACGGTTACAGCAACCACGAAAGTATGTTTACGCTCAAAAGCAGCCAACAAGAAACTCAGAAAAAGCGCAGGTAATAAGAAATCGAGGGCCGCTTGTAAAAATTGCGGTAGGTTGCTGACCTGATCTGCAAATAAGCCACCTAAAAAAGAACCGAGTGCCCAAGACATCCAACTAAATAAACTGAGGCCAAGCATCCAAGACTCAGACCATTCTTGGCGACGCTGAGACAATTTGATCATGCCAGAGGCAAAAACTTCGTCTGTAAGACCCCATGCCCAGACGGCTGTTTTTTTGAGGTTAAGGCGGTCTTGAATGAGGTTTTGTAGGGCTGGGCCATAAAGTAAATGTCGAATATCAAGTGCTATGACGGTAAGTGCAGTCATCCAAATCGAGGTGCCACTTCCAAGTAAGGCGACAACTAAAAATTGACTGGCACCTGCATACATAGAGCATGAGAGAAACAATGCTTCCCAAGCACTAAAGCCGAATTGAGTAGCAGATACACCAAATGCAAAAGAAACAGGAAGATAAGTAAAGATAATGGCTTGGCTATCTTTGGCACCTTGCCAAAAACCAGCTACTTTTATAGGAGGAGTTTTGTGCTCAGACACGACACACCTTAGCGGGAGGTTAAACAAAGGGTCAAAACGACGTTGAGTATTGTACCTGAATTTACTAGCATAGTGCCGAAATGTTTGGATAAGTGAATTCGCTATGTTTAGCTTCAAGTCAGTTGTTTTTAAAACAACTATTTTGCTGTGCAGCGTATGGATGTTGCAAGCATGTGGCAATAGTTCAGATCAGGCTGAAGAAAAAGTGGTGATTAAGCCTGCACCAAAACTGACGAATGATGCAACAGTATATGCCAATGAGGCATGGAAACTGATTAATCAAGTGGATCACTTGGTTTATGAAAAGAAAATTGCAGAGCTTGATGGGCAAGTACGTAAGCCTGCGCGGAAATTGAGTACGGACTGGCGCATTAATGTCAAAATGACTGATTCTGTGACAGAAGGCAAATATGCCTTATGCCGAAAAGCACTCACAAGTTTAGATATTTGGGCGCGCGAAGTGCTTGAAAGTTCGAGTGATGTAGCACAAAAGCAAGCTGACTATGAACGCGATAAAAAGCAGTGTCAGGGTGCAATTGATAATCCTAATTTAGGCAATACAGATCCAAAGAAAATTGGAGTCTAAGCTTGATTGAGCCTCAGAATACAATGGTTAAAAAGCCGTAAATTTATTTTTACGGCTTTTTTTTGTAGTGTTTTTTACATATTTGAGTATTTTTAAAACTTAAAAAAGATTAGATAAAGTATTGAATTGAGTGGCTTATAGGTTGGTGTAATTTAAAAAATAGGAATAATAAACTCTATATGGCTGAATTAAATGATCTTTTTTATAGTTGGACTTATTTTTAAAAAGTGTATTGTTAATTTTATTTAGATTTATTTTCGATGAGTGATAGTTTTAATTTATAAGTTAATAAAAATAATAAATTATCACAATTTGATAAATTATGTGAAAATAACTCTGAAATTTAAATTTATTTGTATGAAAAATTAAATATAGAATTGGTGATTAAGATGAAAAAAGCATTAATTTGTGTGGTTTCTGTTCTTATGTTGAGTATGGCAACCAATGTCAGTGCTAACAGCAATACTGAACAATCAAATGAAGTTGCAAACTGTCAAAATGGCTTTGATAGCGTAGATGTGTGCAAGCTTTTATCTTAAGTTTGTATGAGATTAGCGCACTCAAATTGATCAAAAAACAATAAGTATGTCAGTAATGGTGCGGGTAATTGCACTAAAATATTCCAGTTGATCTGTTCGGTATTAAAAATGATATAAAACGCTACGATCTACAGCAACACACAATGAATTGCGCTATTCAGGTTCATGAATCGTTAGTGTATGTGCAATCCTATGAAGCAATGCTAAATCTAAAATTTCAATTTTACGAAAAGCCACTTTGAGTACGCCTAGTTTTTCAAGCTCTTGAAGGGCTTGATTAATGGTTTGTCTAGAACAGATCAGCAGTTGTGCAAGTTGCTCTTGAGAGAGGTGAATAGATCGTTGCTCAATCGTAATATGATTGCCATAGCCATTTAAAATAAACAGTAGACGCTGTGCTAAACGTTGGCGGATATTTTGAGTTTGAATTGAAATCAGTTCTAAAAATGCAAAACGAAGTTTTTGGCTGGTGAGCTGTGCTATATGAAACCAAAACTGTGGTTGTTCATTGAGTAAATGTTGAATACTGCGGCTTGGCCAATGTAATACTGTAGTTTTTTGCAAGGCAATTGCATCATGCGAGCGGGGCAGTTGATCGACTAATGATATTTCACCAAACCACATGATAGGTTCAGCAATGGCTGCTACGGCTTCTTTACCTTGAATATCAATATAGCCTAAGCGTATAGCACCGTTTAAAACAGCATACATGCCATTAAAGGCGTCACCAGATAAAAAGATATTTTGGTCTTTATTAAACTCAAGTAATTGACTATGTGTCGCAATATATTGCTGATGCTCTGGACTGAGCTGTGCATACCAATAGTTATTGCTGAGTTGTGTCTGGTACTGTTGATCTAACATTCTGGTAAAAATCCATTTATTTTTATCAGTTGTCGGCTATACGACAACTTGGCTTGTACTCTTTTTATATAGTGAAATCATTACTCGTACAAGGATGCTGGCGATGACTAAACTTGAAACCTTACTGAGCCAATATGCGGCTTATCATTTAGATCATAAAAATATACTGACGCATTTTGTGGGTATTCCTTTGATTGTATTTTCAATTATTTGTTTAACAGCACGTGCAGGCGTCATGATTTCTGGTCTAGAAATGACGTTGGCATTGGTCATTATGGCATTAAGCATTTTGTACTATCTGAGCTTAGACCGTATTTTCGGTTTCATTATGTTGCTCGTGTTTGCCCTGATGTATCCATTGGCACATAGCATTGCACAGTGGGGTTGGGTTGCTTGGTTGAGTGCAAGTATTGGAATATTTGTTGTGGGCTGGGTATTTCAATTTGTGGGTCATTTTTATGAAAAGAAAAAACCCGCTTTTATGGATGATGTAATTGGCTTAGCCATTGGCCCATTATTTGTATTGGCCGAAATGGTGTTTATGCTCGGTTTTAGAAAAGACATGGAACATAGAATGCTACAAGAAGCCCATAAGCAACGTGCATTGATGGATGCGAAGGCTGCGCATTCGGTGAGTGCGTCATAAAGTAAAATCTATAACAACTACATGTTAAAAAGGCTGATTTGAGATCAGCCTTTTTGGTATTTGTAATTTAAGTTTATTTACGACTTTGCCACTTTGGCGTTGTGTTGTGCGGTATGAGCATCTTGTGTTGCTTTTTCTGCGCTAGCTTTGGCCTTTTGGGCACTTACATTGGCTTTTTGAGCCTCGGTTTTTGCGACTTTTGCTTCTGTTTTAGCAACAGCTTTTTCAGTTTTTAGGCTTTGTTTGTGTGCTTGTACGGGTTGAGTGGCAACACATTTGCCACCTTTATGATTTGCACCTGTGCCACCTGTGAGTGTGGTGCCTTTTGGGCATGCAAATGCTGTTGCACTGAGTACACTTAAAACACCTGCAGCGATTATTGTGCTTAATTTTTTCATTGCTTTTATCTTTATAACAAAGGGCGTTGGTGCCTAATATTTAAAATATGCCGTATTGGGTCGTATATCTGCAGCAGTTCTGATGTAAGTATGAGATAGCAATAGTGTGCCTATGTATTTTATTTTTGCTCTTAAGTTTGGTTTCATTTTAATGCTTTAAATATATACGGTTGTATATTGGTTCAATGTTTTATTTATATTTAAATCGTTTTGAATTCACATATATATAGGCGCTACACATGTATCGATTGAGCATACTTCCAATTTAATATACGCCGTATTTACCCACTCTGCTGATCATTTTCTCTCAATTGGCTTTTGTTAGTTAAAAGTTTGTCTTTGGGCTTCTTAATTGGTTTATCAATAGGCCATCTACTAATCTGTTATTACAAAAAAAGCACCCGAAGGTGCCTTTTGCAACGTATTTAAATTATACGTTAAAGCGGAAGTGTAAAACGTCACCGTCTTGAACGATGTAAGTTTTACCTTCTAAACGCCATTTACCTGCTTCTTTTGCACCCGCTTCACCATTGAATTGAACAAAGTCGTTATAAGCGACACATTCAGCACGGATAAAGCCTTTTTCGAAGTCTGTATGAATAACGCCAGCCGCTTGAGGTGCTGTTGCGCCAATTTTAACGGTCCAAGCACGTACTTCTTGTACGCCTGCTGTAAAGTAAGTTTGAAGGCCAAGTAAGCCATAGCCTGCACGAATAACCACGTTTAGACCTGGTTCTTCCATGCCTAAAGCTTCTAAGAATTCTGCACGGTCTTCATCTTCAAGCAATGAAATTTCAGCTTCAATTTGGTTGCAAAGTGGAACCACAATTGCATTTTCAGAAGCAGCTAAGTTTTTAACAGCTTCAAGGTGTGGGTTGTTTTCAAAACCATCTTCTGCAACGTTCGCAATGTACATGGTTGGTTTTAAAGTCAGTAGACCAAAACCACGAACCAATTTACGCTCGTCGTCATCTAGAGTTGCTGCACGTGCAGGTTTACCTTCATCCAGTAGAGGTAAAATTTTGTCTAAAACTGCTTTTGTTGCAATCGCTTCTTTATCGCCACTTTTTGCAGATTTAGCTAAACGAGTAACTGCTTTAGTTACAGTTTCTAAGTCAGCTAAAGCAAGTTCAGTGTTAATGGTTGCAATGTCATCTAATGGATCAATTTTGCCATTTACGTGAATGACATTTTCGTCTTCAAAACAACGTACAACGTGTGCAATTGCATCTGTTTCACGGATGTTTGCAAGGAATTGGTTACCCAAGCCTTCACCTTTAGACGCACCAGCAACAAGACCAGCAATGTCGACAAATTCCATCGTGGTTGGAATTACACGTTGTGGTTTAACAATCGCTGTAAGATTGTCTAAACGTGGGTCTGGCACAGGAACGATCCCTGTGTTGGGTTCAATCGTACAGAATGGGAAGTTTTCAGCAGCAATAGCAGCTTTAGTAAGAGCATTGAAAAGAGTAGATTTACCAACGTTCGGCAAGCCGACAATACCGCAATTAAAACCCATGAAATAACTCACACAGTGTTATATATAAAATTGCCGACGATTTTACATGAAAGCCATGACAAAGTCATGGCTTGCATAGGGGAGCATATAAGCTTTTACGGTGTTGTCTATATTTTACGTTTATCGAGCTGTGCAGCGAGTAAATCACCTGTGGCTTGTACCAGCATAACCAAAATGAGCCAAGCCAGCTTCTGGACTGGCATAACTTATATATTCGGCAAGCTTTTGCTGTGCAAGTTCATCGGTTTCAGCAGTAATTACACTAATACCTACCAATAGTTTAAGTTGATTTGGGTCGCGACCTTGGCTACGGGCTTGAGCTCGAATTTGTTCAACTTGCTGTTTTACTTTTGCGGGTTGGTCTGCACCAATAAACATCGCCTCTGCATGTTGAGTCGCAAAACTTAAGCCACGTGTAGAAGCGCCGGCTTGAAACAAAACAGGTGTGCGTTGTACTGACGGAGACACTTGGAACACCCCTTGGCTGTGATAAAACTGACCTTGGTGGTGTATTGCATGTACCTTGCTGGGCTGGGTAAATATACGCTGGGATTTATCTTTTATTACAGCATCATGTTCCTAAGAGCCTTCCCAAAATTTATAGCAGAGACTTAAAAATTCTTCGGCTTGCTCATAACGCAGGTCATGGTCTTGTAGGCCAGTTTGACCAATTAATCGCGCTGCACTGTCGAGATAACCTGTCACAATGTTCCAGCCAATTCGTCCTTGGGTTAAATGGTCTAAACTGGCAAAACGACGAGCAAATTGATAGGGCGTTTCATAGCTTAAATTGACGGTCACGCCAAAGCCTAAATTTTGCGTTACGGCAGCCATTGCTGAAACCAAAGTACTTGGGTCATGGCTAGGCAATTGAATGGACTCTTTTAAGGTTAAATCAATATTGCCCTGATAGACGTCGTATACGCCCGTAATATCAGCAATGAACAGCCCATCAAATAAACCTTGTTCCAGTGTTTTAGCTAAACCTGTCCAATAGCTAAGCTCATTGAAACGATGTGATTCATCGCGTGGATGTGTCCATAAGCCATGGTTGATATGACCCACACAATTCATATCAAAGGCATTTAAAATAATTTCTTTATCAGGTATTTGTGTCATTACAGTGTCCCTCGACGAGGTGGAAGTACACCGTTTAATACATAGTTTGCAATAAAATAATATTTCCAGCGTGAGGCATCATGTAGAGTGTGCACACGTGCATTACGCCAAAAACGGTCAAGACCATCACTGCGCTGACTCCCTCTGCTACCTGCGAGTTCAATTAATTTAGACGACGCCTTGAGGGCCGTATCCGTGCTATGTGCACGAACCTTAGCAACATCCAGTGAAGCTTTGGCAATATTTTCTACAGTAGGGTATGGTTTAGTGGCATCAATAGAACGCGCTGCTTGTTTAAGCAATACTTCGCTCGCACGGACATCTGCAACAATACGACCCAATTCAAATTTGGTGAGTGGATCTTCTGTTGCAGTATCTACACCTGAATCAATCCACGGGCGGGCTTGGCGTACACGTAGCAAGGTTTCCTCAAAGGCAGCTCGTGCAATGCCTGTTTCAATGGCTGCATGCATAATTTGAGCAAAAGGCCCGACAAGTGTAGGTGTACTAAATGCATCATCAAATGCAATCACATCTTCAGCTTTGACCTGTACATGGTTGAATTTAACCGTGCCACTGCCTGTAGTGCGCTGGCCAAAACCCGACCAGTCATCAATCAGTTCTAGTCCTTCACTTTCACGAGGAATAAAAGCAAGAAATTCACGGCCTTCAGCATTTTTTACGAGGGTTGGGATACGATGTGCAAATAAACTACCTGTGCAGTAAAACTTCTCACCATTGACTTCAAAGCCATCACTTGTAGCGCTAATGGCGCTATATTTTTGTGTGGAATTTTTGGTTTTAAACTCGGCCAAGGCATTGCCAAAGCGAGCACCTTTGAGTACCTCTGCATAGAGTTTTTGTTTTTGTTGCACTGTACCTGTATTGCGGAGTACTTCAAGGGCATAAAAGTGGTTCTGTGGAATTTGACCAATCGAGCCATCTGCACCACTCATCAGTGCAATAATACGCGCAACGGTATAACTTGATACCTCAGCACCGCCGTATTCTTTAGGTACGGTAATGGCCCACAGACCTGACTGGCTGTAGCTTTCAATTTCATCGAAAGGCAGTTGTCGATCTGAATCTCGTTGAATTGCATTGTGCTGAAATTGCTCAGCTAATCGAGTCGCAATTTCAAGTGCTTCCGCATCTGAACGAATAATATGGGCATTGGCTACAGAATTGGATTGAAAAGAAACAAGGTTATGAAATGAGGTCATGTTGAGTCGTCCTTTAAATCCAAGCGTGGCGGGCAGGGAGTTTATTGTTAAGGTAATAATCCCCTAAGGCGTGTAATTTCCAACGGATCGGATCATGTAAGGTATGCACACGTGCATTACGCCAATGCTGATCGAGTTGATGTGCGCTTAAGCTGGAACGGCTACCGCCTAATTCGAGTAATTTTTCGGATATCTGTAAAGCCGCATCATTGGCATACACTTTGGCTTCTGCAACCAAGATCGATGCCTGGGCTGCTTGTTCTTCTGTAATATGAGTTAATTGATCAAGTCCATCTAGATATTCAGCGGCATCATCCAAAAGTAAAATCGCAGCATCTAAGAGTACTGCCGACTTACCTACCTCTTGTAGGGTGTAATGTTCTTCACTGGCTTTTTCCACTTGTGCATCGACTATTGGTCGAGCACGTTTTACCGCGCTGATGGTGTCGGAGAAGGCTGCTTCAGCAATACCCACATCAATAGCAACTTGTAGGAGCTGTGAATAAGCACCACGATAACTCGGCTGTGTGGTGAGTTTACGTTCATCAAAAATTAAAAATGGATCAACAACAACTTGATTGAGTTTAATCGTGCCACTTGAGGTTGTGTGTTGTCCAAAACCGTCCCAATTGTCGATGACTTCTACACCTTCAGCTTTGGCAGGCAAAATAACCAATACCACATGACCTTCAGGATGAATGGCTTTTACGGCTAACCAGTCGGCAAAACTACTGCCTGTAGAATAGAATTTTTCGCCTTGCAAAATGTAATTGCCATTTTCAATATCTAATCGAGTATTGAGAGTTTTACTGTCTTTGGTATTACGCTCTGGGCCACCATTGGCGAGTCTTTTGCCTTGCAGAATTTGATTAAAAATAAAGGTCTTCTGTTCTTCTGAGCCCATAATATCCACCAAATTAAGTAAGCTAATTTGGTTTTGCGGGATTTGACCGACACTCGAATCCGCCTGATTCAAAATACGAAATACATGTGCCAAAGTTTTATTTGAAATGAAGGCACCGCCGTATTGCTTGGGTATGCGCATGGCACCTAAGCCTTTTTGGCTAAAGAGTTCAATTTCAGCAAATGGAAGTTGACGCTTTTGATCACGAAGATTACGACCTTCTAAAGCAAAGTCGGCTACGTGGTAGGCCGCTGTAATTGCATCTTGGTCATTTTCAAGAATATGTACATTATCGGCAGTTAAACGAGACATAAGAGCACCTATATTTAATCTCCAAACGCTAACTGCTCTGATTGCAATAATTAAATGTGAGTTTTCGATGACCTTATGCAAAAAAGTCCTATGAATTTATCCTGCTGAATTTTTTAATTTTAAGTATATATTAAGTACATGAAATATATTGAATTTAATTATTTATTAAGAGTTTTTAACAAGCGGTATATATTGAATTTAGATATTCATGCGATAAAATCGTATAAAAATAAATAACTTTAGTGACAAAACATTCAGCAATTTGGAAAAAAAGTTCATTGTTTTTGAACGAGGCGGTGTCTAAAGTATCTGACTAAAATACTTGTCCGCATGGATTGGGTAAGACAATAAATTTTGGAGTATATATGCGCACCTTATACCAGTTTCCTTTATCGCATTTTTGTGAAAAAGCACGCTGGCTACTCGACCATAAAGAGCTTGAATATACTGCTCATAATTTGATGCCTGGTGTGCATCGTGCTTTTGCTCAGCTTAAAACAGGTCAAAATAAACTTCCTATTTTGCGTGATGAAGAATGTTGGGTTGCAGATTCTACGCAAATTGCACTGTATTTAGATGAAAAGTACCCAGAACATGGCTTGCTGAGGGCTGATCCTCAATTACGCACTCAAGCTTTAGATATTAATTTAATGTCAATTGAATTGGGGCAACATGTGCGCCGTTGGGGGTTGTCACATGTGCTGAATGAAGGTGGTGAGTCTTTAGATATCTTAATTGGTGAAAAAGGCTACTTACGCCAATTTGAAAAATACAGTAAACCAATTTTGAAAGCGATTATGTCCAAAGGCTATCAGCTTGATAGCGACAAAGTCGCGCAATCAAAAACACAGATGCAACAACTCATTGAACAGCTGAATGAAAAAATTATTGAGCAGGGTGGTCGTTATTTTGTTGGCGACCGCATCGGTTTAGCAGATATTGCAGTTTGCTCGATGCTTGCACCTATCTTAGAGCTTGCAGGTACACCGTGGGAAAAAGAATCCGAAGATTTATTGTCGGATGAATTTAAAGACTATAAGGCCTACTTGCAGGAACTTCCATTAGGCCAATATGTACAACGAATATATCAAACAGAACGCAATGCACGGGTGGATTGGCGGGGTGTTTAATATGGTTGTTAATTAAGATTTAGACTCGTTTAAGGGTAAATCAAAAAGAATGCTGAAATCGTATCGAATTGACTTAAAGTATTAAAAAAACGCACCAGAAGGTGCATTTTTTTAATAGTACTTAGTAATAAATACTTTGCCTAGACAGCTTATACATAAGACGTAGGTGTATTTAGATCTAGCACAGGAGCTGTCAAAGGTAATGTGGTAATTAATTCAGGAATGTTACCAGTTAATAAGCCAGCAATTTTATTGGCTGCTTCACCTAATTGTGGCGCAATTGTACTAAGGTCAATCTGACCTAATCCACTTGCATTCGATAGAAGATCTGAAAGGTTTGGTAAGCTGGTCGTTGTTGAGCTGTTGCTGTCGTGGCTTTGATCTGTAGATGGTTTGCTTAAGCTACCTAGTAGGTCGCCCAAGTCTGGAATATGTACGTTATCAAGTAAGTTGCTGAAATCACCTTTTTGATCCAGTACTGCAATGACTGGTTTCAATGAGTCAATGATATTATTTAGGTCGCTAGAAAGTGTTAATAATGATGGATTGCTTGTAAAGTCGATAATCGCTTTTACGCTGTTCAGTAAGTTATAAACGGTATTCACAGTTGTAACTTGGTCAGTATCTAAACTGCCACTGTCTGCCAGTAATTTGAGTAAAGGGCTAATCCCTTTAATCACACCTGAAATAGTTTCTGGAATATTCCCTTCGTTGGCTTTGGTTAATGTTCCTACTAAGGTTGTTACGCTACCAATTACTGAAGGTAAAGCTTTTTGCAGAAGTGCCATGTCAATTTTGGAGTTACCTGTATCGATAGATGCAAGTAATGGCATTAATGCTTGTGTAGCACCTTTGGCAATATCACCAAAATCAACATTACCCGATGTTGCACTGCCTGCAACTTGAATAATCGGCTGCGCAATATCAATGATTTTACTTAATGTGCTCACAATTTGACTCACGTCAGTATTGCTACTAGCACCTGCTAAAATTGTGAGCAGTGGTTTAACCGCGGTAATTGCAGAGGAAACGCTATCTGATACATTGCCTTGATTGCCGAAGCTATTGATTAAGGTTGTAATGCTATTTACAATAGTAGGTAAAGACTGTAATAGTTGGCTTTGATTAATAGATGAAGTACCATTTACTGATTGAAGTAAAGGTTGCAGAGTCTGCATCAGCGTATTGATGGTATCTGTATTCAGGGTTGGCTTTGCAGTACTAGCGCTTAGACTAGTCATTAAACTCATGAGCTTAGGTAAAGAACTTGATAAGCTACTGAGGTCAATCGTCGTTGGTTTGTTGGTAATTGAACTGATGATGGAACTAATTGGGTTAATAATAGTACTGAGACTATTTTGAATACTGCTGAGTTGTGTATTTGAGCTAAGAACCGGACTAATTTTAGTGCTGAGTAAGCTAATTAATTTAATTGCCATTTTTTATTCATTCCTTGTTATTTTCTAATCTGCTTTATTTTTGAGGGGGTCTTGTAAAGCAAATCTTTTTTAAACTGATTCAATTAAAATGTAAAATATTGAAAAATCCAGTAAAAATAAAAAAAGAGAAGTTCATCACAAAAAAATAATCTGTATATTGTTTTAATTAACTGAAAATAAAAGAATCTGTATTTAGTCGGATGATTTAAAAATTCTGACCAATGGTATACAGATGTATCGTATTTAAAGCTGAATTTTGCATTTATCTACATGATTTACATTAAGGCACAAGTACGCTATTTTTTATAAAAAGGATATTTGGTGATAAAAAATTCGAAAAATATGGAAATAACTGAAAAATAAATTTGCATTTCTCGTTTTCTTCTTTACATTAATTATTTATGTCACTTTTTAAGTGATTGTCGTACGAAAACAAAATAAATGTATATAAAGCTGTAGTTATGATGGAGCAAGGCATGGAATTAGATCGCTTTGATAAGCAAATTTTAGAAATATTAACCAATGAAGATCTGAATCTTAATGAATTGTCTGAGCGGATTAATTTATCAGTCAGTTCAGTCCATCGCCGTATTAAGCACTTGATTGATCAAAATATTATTTCTGGATTAAAACGAGAACTCAATTATCAGAAACTCGGTTTTAGTCTGCATGTGCTCTTGCAAGTATCATTAAGTAAGCATGATACAGACACCTTTGCAAAATTTCTAGAAGAGTTAGAAAGTATTCCTGAAGTGATTAATGCTTTTTTAGTGACGGGCCAATCTGCAGATTTTATTGTAGAAGTTGTTGCAAAAGATATGGAAAATTACAGCGATGTACTGTTAAAACGTATTGGAAAAATTGAACATGTGGTCGCACTGCATTCGAGTTTTGTGATTAAAGAATATAACGTATTTAATTGCACAGGATTGTTGAGCAAAGCTTAGTGACTTATCTTCATCTTATATGCAATAAATAAAAACGCGCCAATTGGCGCGTTTTTTTAGATGTATCTCGTTTTCAGCTTGATCAGTCGCCAAGTTGAGCAAGAACTTCATCCGTAAATTCAACGTTTGTATAAACGTTTTGTACATCATCAAGGTCTTCAAACATATCGATCATTTTTACGATTTTCTTCGCTTGATCAACATCTGAAATTAATGCCTTAGTAGAAGGGTTCATTACAACTTCAGCGTTATCAGATTTTAAACCTGCAGCAGTTAAAGCATCTTGAACTTCACCAAATGTTTCTGGTGTTGTAATGACTAGAATTTCTTCTTCATCAACTTCAATATCTTCTGCGCCAGCTTCTAAAGCCACGTCCATGATTTTATCTTCTAAAGATACATCTTCAAAAGTAATCTCACCACGTTTAGTAAACATGTAGGCAACAGAGCCTGCTGTACCTAAGTTACCATCAGTTTTTGAGAAGCAGTGACGAACATCTGGAACCGTACGGTTTAGGTTATCTGTCATTGTTTCAACAATAACAGCAACACCACCCACACCATAACCTTCGTAAGTCACTTCTTTTAGGTCTGCATTTTCTTCACCACCAACACCACGTGCAATTGCACGGTTAATAGTGTCACGTGTCATGTTTGCAACTAATGCTTTTTCGACTACTGCACGTAAACGTGGGTTAGAAGCAACATCGCCACCCCCTAAACGCGCTGCAGTAACGATTTCACGAATAAATTTTGTGAATACTTTAGCGCGACTCGCATCTTGTTTTGCTTTACGATGCTTTGTGTTAGCCCACTTGGAATGACCCGCCATGCGAAATATGCTCCTTGTAGATTGGCCTTATGCCTATCAAATTGTGCAAATTCTACCATAAGCACTTTTTTCTGATAAAGGGCTTAGCTTAGAGTTTTTAAACAATCAAAAATTTAGTTTTTAGATTCTGGGATAATAATATCCAATCCAGTATTTTCTTTATAAAGCTTTTTGAGTAAAGCTAAGTCATGGTCGAGTTCAGTTGGATAGATTTTTCCGAAGATCCCACCTTGTTTGGTTTTTGAATTAGCATACATTAATACAATGGGTACACCAGCGGCTTTAGCAATGTGCCAAAAACCAGTACGTATTGGCTTACGCGCTTCGCCACGCTTTGCTCGGGTCGCTTCAGGAGCAATGACCAAGTTAAATTCTGCGTTATTGGCAAAATGCTCAGCCATCTGAGAAACAATATCTTTATTCGCTTTACGATCGACAGGAATGCCCCCAATTGCATTGAGTAGAGGCTTGAAAGGGCCTTTAAAGAGTTCTTTTTTTATTAAAGTATGTATCTTGATGTTGTAGATGTTGAAAAGCGCTAGTGAAAGTACAGCATCCATCATTGATGTATGTTCAAAGCCAACAATCACTTGTTTTTTTTCTAGCACATCGGGTTCAACATGATAAGTCCAGCCTGCAAGCTTGAATGCAGACTCGCCAATAAATTTATTCAGCATGGGGTGTAAGAAGAGGTTGAAATAAAGTGCTTAATTTCTTCCTGTTTGAATCAACAGTCAAGAGTAAAACCGTATGCTTGATAATAATTTATGCGTGTTTTAATGACGTATTTCTGCCTGTTATTTAGAGTAAAAAAAACTAAGTCAATAAATATTAATTCATTAAATATATTATTTGATATAAAAAAATATTAAAATGCGTGATTTTGCACTTTTTATTCAGTCAGATTCTTATTAGACTTTTGTCTTAGGTGTAAAGAATGCCTATGACAGATTTTATGGTTAAATTTTTTTGGAGACTGAAAAAAATGACTTTAATGAGCGTTTTGAGCTTTGCTCTAGCATTATTTATGTTAGTTGCTGTATGGTCTTTGATCGAAATTCAACTTGAATCTAAAAAGAAAGAAATAATTGAGTCTTAATTGTTCGATTTTGCTGAATGTTTAGAGAAGTGATACAGATATTCTTTTTATTTATAATTAAATAAAGTATTTATTATATATGTTTAATTAGACTTAAAAGCTATTACTTAAAGAAAACAAAGCTTGCACATATAAAGAAATATGATTCAAAACCAAAGTCTGTTACTTATAAACAGTCGTTTTGATACTTTATAAATGTTTTGAAAATGTACAACAAGCGCGAAAAGTACTTGTCTTTTGAAACAATGTTAGATAGTATTCTTTTCGCCTGAACTTGTTGAAATATAACAGTTTCGGTATATATAGGGCCTATAGCTCAGTTGGTTAGAGCAGCGGACTCATAATCCGTTGGTCGACAGTTCAAGTCTGTCTGGGCCCACCATATAAAACAACCACTTACGTGTACTAATCGTAAGTGGTTTTTTTGTTTTTAGATTCTGGTAAGCAAATGGTAAGCAGCTTAAATCAACATTATTCTGTAAGCATTCGCTAAACCCCATAGCTATTTTTTAATTTGAGTTGGGTTTCCATCGGTGTGGAAGTAATTCTTCAATCTGGGTCACTTTATGTATCGGCAACCTTTTCGGCACATCACTTAATTGGGCATGCGGATCCAGTCCATTCAGCTTTGCTGACTGAATCAGGTGTATGATATTAGCTGCTCGCTGACAACTGCTCATCGAGCCAGCAAATAACTAGTTATTACGTCCCAAGGCCCTGGAACACATCTGATTTTAGATCCCTTATGAAGCAATGCTTCTTATGTTGATTGGTAAGTTACCATCAACCAGATAGCGGCCAGAGTGCTTGCCAGTTTTTTAGGCTGTAGTTGATCCTCAGAGCGGTTAGGGAATCCGATAGCAGCGTCAGATGGTGTTAGTTGAGCCATTAATATAGTCTTGATTTGAGGTATTCATTAAAGCGTTCAACTTTGCCTTTGGTCTGTACATAGTAGGGCTTACATAGCGGGGGCAAATACCATATTTTTTTAACACAGTTGAGCTGTTAGAGTTCAAGTTTGGTGACTGATTATATTGTTGCAAGATATTCCCTTAAGATTCTGACCGTTTCTAGATATTCAAAC
>NZ_SGSS01000036.1:0-28113 GCF_004209135.1 Acinetobacter sp. WCHAc060006
ATTAAAAATCGAAAGCTGTTGTCAGTCTGATAATGAAAAAATCCACGATTAAAAATCTAAAGCTGTTATCAGTCTGATAATGTAAAAAACCACGCCAAGGGATCTAAAGCTGTTATCAGTCTGATAATGAAAAAATCCACGCCAAGGAATCTAAAGCTGTTATCAGTCTGATAATGAAAAACACATAAGATATGGACACATGTTAGGCATATAGATTGAAAAAGTTGAAATATATTAAAAATAAAGTGAAAAAGTATTTTAAATATTTTTCAAATATTGTATTGTTTGACTTTACTTGAAAGGTGATTGAAAAATGGAAAAGAACTCAGGAAAAACTTATATTTGTACAAGCATCCACTTTAAAGGTGGTGTGGGCAAAACAACATCTACGGTGAATTGTGCTGCTAAGCTTGGAAAATTAGGTTATACGGTTTTAGTAATCGACTTAGATAGCCAACGTAATGCAACAAAACATATTTCAAATGTTCCAGATATTAACGATATAGATGGCACTCTAAAAGATATTTTTGAAAACTATAAAACAATTAACATTCACGATGTTATACAAGGTCCAGATAAAACCAACTTTGAAAATGTGTCTTTGATTGCTTGTGCTAATAACATTCGTGATGTTGAAATCAATATTCAGCGTTCTAGTCCAGTTCCTAATGAAATTATTAGAAGTGTATTAAGAAAGATAAAAGGGGATTTCGACTTTATTTTGTTAGATTGTCCACCGCGAATGGAAACTCTAACTTTTAATGCTTTGTTAGCATCAAACAGTTTATTAATTCCATTACAGGGTGAATACAGTATTCAGGGTTTGGAAGATATACTTAACTCTATGGATGACTTAGAGACAAGCAATCCAGATTTAAAAATTCTATCGCCAGTACTAAACTTTTATAACAAGCGTAATACAGTGGATCTTACCTTGGCTGAAGATATTCGCAATGAATATGCTCAACCAAAATTGCAAGAAAAACTGGTAAATAAGGAATTAATCTGTATTCCAAATGCTACGGTTTTTAGTCAAGCATCATATGTTAAGTGTTCCGTATTTGATCTGGATGCTGGAAAAGAAACACCAGCAAAACAAGCAATTAATCAACTTGTAGATCTAATGGTTTCTGAATACAAAAAATTATAAGGTGCTGATATGAACTTTAAAGATAAAGTAAAAAGCATGAAAAAAACATCTGTTGCTAATGCAACAGGGAGTGATGCTCAAGTTACTGATGTAAAAGAAAATACAGCGACTCCAACCATAGAAGAGGGGAGTCTTAACCCACTAGCTAAGCGAGAAACAAAAAATATTGTTAGCGGATCTCATTTAGAATCAATCGACATTGATTTAATTGATCCATCACCTTATCAACCACGTATCATGAATAAACGTGTATATGAGAAGTTGCCAATTTTGGCTGCTGATATAGAAACTAATGGACAAATTAACCCGATTACAGTTCGACAGAAGGGTAATCGTTACGAGTTAATTGCTGGTGAGAGACGTTTTAGAGCAATTAAAGAGATTTTAAAGCTCAAGAGAATTACTGCTTTAGTTAAAACATCTATGAATGATGATAAAGCTGCTATAACAGCTTTATTGGATAATACTGCTAGACAAAATCTTTCAGATTTTGAAAGCATATTAAAAATCAAGCAATTATGTGAAGAGTTTGGTTATCCTTTTGAAAGTTATGAATTTGTTACTGAAAAATTTGCGATTGATAAGTCGAAGTATTTCCGTCTCAAATATATTCTAGACTTACCTGAGTTCATTTTGGACTCTTTGAACGAAGATCCTGAGCTAATTTCTGGATATATTGCTCAAGAAGTGAATACCGCAATAAATAAAGCTTTAGAAACTAAAACTGAAAAAGCAATTTTCGACTTGTTAAGACCAGAATGGGATAAATACGTTGAAGAATTTAAATCCACGGGCAAGCGTCATAAAGGATTTATAGCTATTTTGAGTGAAGAAGAAAAAGCAAATAAGGCGACTAAGCCTGAAAAAACTGAAGAAGCTACTACTGAAGAACAACCGAGTAAGATTAAATTCGATTTTAAGACAGATAAGGGCGTTAAATTTGGTTCTATGAGTTCTGAATGTGGTACCAAAGGTAAGAGTGTACTTAAGTTGCGAGTAGCCTTGGATGCAGATATTACAGAAGAGAAAGCTAGAAAAATTGAAGAGTTTTTTAAGAGCTTGAATGATTGAAGTTTCAAAACTTTGAATGAAAAAAACCGGCATTGCCGGTTTTTTTTATAATAGATCTGGATTAAAAGTCTGGTTCAGCCAATCCGAACTACTTGGATTGGTTACTGGTTTTGATTCAGATACGTTTTGACTTGGTTTAGCATTGTTAATTTCGGACGTTTCGGTATTTTGAGATGTTTCAACGGTAGGGGAGTGGTCCTGAATGTTTTTATGTTCAGTATGTTTAGCTTCCTTTATCTTAACTGCTTTTTGAACAGGAACCTCCTTGCTCTTGATAGAATTAGTTACGGGCTTTTTAGGTGATTGTTCAATTTGCTCCTTACTACTTTCTGGTATTTGTATGGATATATGATCAAGATACTTTTTTTCAAGATATTCAATATCGTACACATAGTAAGCAGTATTAAACTTGGTGTATGTTTCAACACAAGTACTTAAGCCAAACCTTAATAGGAAAGAATTGACAGAATATAGGCTTGCCATATCCTCATTAACTTCATACAACTTATAAAGGTATGAAAGCTCAATTAGAACCGCTATACCAGCATGTAAAACAGCAGTTATGTAATTTCTACGAAGCTTTCCTTGAGGATGTTTTTTAATTGAATTAAATAGTTTTTGATTTGCATTTTTATCTATTTTCATTCGTACAGGCTGTGCAAACGTCTCGTCTATTTCATTTTGCACTGGCGCATTTAGAAAAATCTTCTGCTTGTCAGTACAAAAGATAAATCCTAAATACAGCAGACTTAAACTAAAAGCGTTTAAGTCTAGACCTGGTAGATTTCTATTAACATTACTAATCACATCAAGATCTTCTCTTGTTAAGTGAATTAATTGATAGGATAGTTGTATGTAGTTTGAATCTGTCATTTGATTTCTGCGTACATTTTATACATGTATTTAGCTAACTTATATAAACCTTTAGCATTGGCGTACTCTGGTGATTCAGCGATTCTTACGTTCGGTAAGTCGTACTTTTCTTTAATCTCTTTTTCAAGAAAAGCTGCACCGCCTCCACAAAATAATACTAATGCTAAATCATCGCCTCCACCGATCTGTTTAGAGATAAAGTTATTTAATTCGATCATGAATTCGTTTTTAGCTTGCTGAATTAAACCTGTAATATCTTTGGCTTGAGATCCTATACCATAAGTTCCAGATTTTAGTGCGAAATCTAGCCAGTTAGCGTTAACTGTTTTATAGCCAGATTCAAGAATTAAGCTAGTGATTCGTTCATAGATGGTAAGAATACCAAGGTTACGTGATGTAGAACGATGGCCATCAAGCATGTTTCCTCCATCTAATGTGACTACAATATCAGTGGTTTTACCGCCAATATCGATTACAGCACATTCAGAACTTATTAAAAGATCACTATCTTCTGAACCGTTTCCGTGTACATCAATAATCTCATTAAAATAAGCTGTTTGAGCTTCACATTTAACAATATGTCTTTTAATGATATTAAGCGGTTTACCAGCTTTATGATCTTTTAAGTTGAAGCAAACATCACCATTGAGTAGAAAATTAGTTTTCATATCAATAAGTGGCATGTTTTTGGTTTTTTCAGGTGTGTAATAGCGACTAACAGGAAGTGAAGTAGCGATTGCAAACGCTCTACCATCATATGTTCCGATATGGTCAATATAGGCCTTAATTGCCTGGTGTATTAGTGCCTTGTTATATTCAGATGTCGGGTATTCGTCTGTTCTGGTATCCAGAGGAACACTACTATTGATCTTCTTACCAACTGTATAAAAGTTTTCATTAACTTTAACCACATAATAGTCAGTAGAATCCTCTTCGCCAGTGAGGACTTTTCCTGAATAAGCAATACTAGGAATAGTCAGTTTGATTTCATTTCCATCTTGATCTAGACCAGCATAAAGCTTTGTACCGCCATGTCCATCATCAATACCTAGAACAATATAACGTTCTTCAATCGCTGGTTTTTCATTTTGAGTATTTTTCATAAGTTTACCTTTCAATTTTTCAAGATTTACAACGAGTAACGTCTTCTACCGCGTCTAGTGTATTTATTGCCCCCAAAAACTAAGCGTCTAAGAGCAGAGGGGATATAGCTGTATTTGTATTTAAATACTTTTTCAATAACCAATGTTGCTACTATCAAGCCGATGAAAAGCATAAGTTTGAACAAGGAAAACTTAATAACAACAGCTAGAAAAGGTATAAACAAATATCCGTTTAAACCGCCCCATAGGATTAGATTTAATCTAAATTGCGACCAGTGTGCATATTGATCATCCATATTCGCCTCTTAATAAATCAGTTTGTAATAGTAGTCTTCATGCAAACGACCAGCTTTGAGTAGATCGTCAGCTTGTTTCCTGAAACTCTTACTGATGTTTGGATCTGAACCATCAGAATTAATCATTAACTCTCGAATAAACTTCTGTTGAGCATGAATATCATCAATTAAAAGCAATTCTTCTTTCAGTTGAGGTGATAAAATTAAGTGTTCCCTTACAGCAAATACCTTGCCGTTCACATCTTTAACAAGACGTTGAGCAATCAATGTATAAACTGAACCAATAATGTCAGCTGCAGCCTGAAGATGTTCTTCATGCTTAAAGCGCTTCAACATACGTGGAATAATTTTGTCTACGGTGGTTGCGTGAACCGTTGCAAAAACAGGGTGGCCAGTTAAAGAAAGTTCTAGAGCTGCAGAAATTGTTTCTTTATCTCGCAATTCACCGATTTCAACTGCAGCAGGACGTCTACGCATCGCCTCTCTATTTGCATCCGCAAAAGTCTCGAAGTTATTGGGGATTTCGCTTTGACTAACAATACTGTGTGTGCTTTCAATTGCGTCATACTCGTATTCGATAGGCTCGTTGTGAGTCAAAATATTTCCACGAATATGAGTATTATTTTCCAACACATAGCGAATATTTGAAGCTAGTGTTGTACTTTTACCAGAACCAGTGATTCCGCCAATGATGTAGCAACCATTGTGAGGTAGCGATCTTTTAATGAAATCTTCATCTAAACCCACTTTTGAAAAGTGAGGGGGAATGCCAGAAATTGTACGTAACGTTATCTGAAAAGAATCTCCAGATCCACGATACGAAGTTCGAGATACGTTCACACGAAAGTTATAACGAGTTTCCTTACCTGAAGCGTCTTTCTGCAGAATACGATATGCCTTATTAATAAACTTATTATTAATAAGGACTAAGTAGGCATTTTCATCAGCAATCGTTCTTAGGATGTGTAGAGCTTCATCACGATTGATAATACGGTGTGTTAACGAATATAACTCCAAGTCTTTCATCATTGTGATGGGGCGATCTGGACTAATGAAAATATCTGAAGCACCATGAGCTAATGCTTCATATAGAAGACTTTCAAATTCATCGCGACTTTTAAACCCTTGTTTCGGATCTTTGTATGTCGTTATGGCTGTTAATGTAGCCAAACCAAAACCACGGCTAGAATCGTAGTCTTTGCGAATGTCTTTGGTAGCTGTCAGAATCTTATTTTCAGATCCTTTAATCTTGTTAACATCAAATAATGCAGATTTTGCTTTTAATGTCGAAACCTTCATTTGCATTTAAAACTTCCAATTGAGTTAGCGAACTTAAGGTTCGCTAACAAGGTTAATTTTTGGAATTTGATAGCTAGGTGCAATTTGTTCAGGTTGGAGAATTGGTTTCCAAGTTTCAATATTTGAATTGAACTGCGGTAATTGTTGGATTTGAAGCAATTTCATATCAAGAGCAATAGTGTCTTGTGTAGAAGAAACAGCCAGTGATTGACTGCTAATTGCTGGCATTGATAACTTGCCCTCTAAAACAAACTTATGGAAAGTAACCATCCCCAAATAATCTCGTTTAAGACGATCTACTGCATCTTCAACAATATTTCGGCCCTCAACTAAACCCATTTCATAAGACTTAGCAGCAGTCTCTTTCCATATTTTTCGTTCTTGTTCGTTAGCTGGTAACATTTCTTTCGGAATGAAAGTCACGTAATCAACATTGCTATCAAGTGTAGGGAAAACAAGGTACTGACGCCAATCAGGTGCACGAGTACTGAAACGAGCTTGTTTCAAGATTTTATAAGTCTGCTTAGTCGTCTTGTACGACATGGCATTAGGTGTCTCAGTTACATCTTTTGATTCAATAATAACCGGGGGAACAACAACATCTTTGATCATGTAAGGTTTAAAGTTAAAGATTGTATCAAGGTTACGCTCTTGGCTTTTGATGACCTCACGAGCGTTGCTTAAATAAGTATTGATCCCTAACTTAATACCTTTTTGCTTAACTAATTCAAGCATGGCTTCATAACGAGCTTGCTGTTCAACATTACTAACATGAACTTCTAAAGAAGACTGGTTAGATGGGTTTAGTAGCTCTTGTAATGAAGCATTATTAGAGTAGTCCATAAAAACTCCAGATATGTATAAAAGGATTTAAAGGGTATTAGTTATAAGTCAATAAAATACTTTTATTTTGATGATCTAGAGTTATCGAAGCAGTATTTAAATATGCAGAAACATCGCGTAAAGCTTCTACACCAGTAAGACGCTTTTTATTAAAATTAACAATTGGAAGCTCATGAGTAGGACCAGCTTCTACAAAACGGTATCCGTATTGGCTAGAAATACTTTTAATTAAAGGTATTGGATCGCCTATGTAGTCGATATTTAAAAGGTCATGGTTGATGCTACCTTGTTTCTTCTGAACAGTTTGCATTTGAATTGCAGAAGAGTTCTTTAAGTTCTGTTGTGCAATTAAAGCCTCTTGAGATGCTTCAGATATAATAGATAAAGGGCTTGCTACGTTTAATTGCGTTACATCACGACTAGCACACCCAGACATCATTAAACCAATTACAAGAACGCTTAAAAGCTTTTTATTGTGCTTCATTTTTACTCCGGATTAAGTGGGTATAAAGACAAAATGATTTTAGTCTAAAAACTATTAAAATGCACTTTATTAATTATAAAAAATCCCTTAAAAGGTATAAAGCCGACTTTTAGGCACTCGCTTAAACCTAATTTATAAGCTTTAACGTATATCTAAGGGCGTTCTTCAGGCAGTCGTACCTGGCCTAAACAAGACAAATCTGTAAAAAATACTCTTTTTAAGTGCATTGTCTGTCCAAAACAATGCTTTTTTTTAGTAGTACCTATCTGAAATGGAAATACAACGTACTTTTTTCAATCAATTATAGAGAGTAAATGAGCTCTTATAGTTTGCTAGACGTCTTTTATATTCCTTTATAGTCTTATTCTTTCTTTTTATTATCTTTTCTATTCTTTTTTGTTCTTTTTTTAGAATATAATTTATACAGAAAATAACAAAGTACATTTATTCTTTTTTTAATTAAAATATTATTAATACTGTAATTTATATTTTACAGTATAGAAGTATATTAATAAAGATGTTAATATGCTTTTTTTAATTAATATTAAAAATATTATTGGTGATAATGCAATTTATTTATAAGCCAGCTTCTTTAATATTAAATAAATTGATAAAAACTGTTTGAAGAAAAAATGCATCTTGGTATATACCATTCCTAATTTAAAAGTTTAAAGACATTAAAGCTGCTACTTATAAAAACCTATCTTATGGTTTAGTGCTGTGCATCTTAAATATAAAGATTTGACACCTTAAACACCAATTAAACTGCAATAATGATAGGCTTAGAGTCGTATTTTTCCCTAAAAATTTAAGGCATCGCAACTGGCAAAAGACTATTGAAACTATGCATATCAAGCACTTCACTGTAAAAAAGGACCACTGTGTTTTTATGATTTCTCAACTTCATTTTTTTGATTTTTCCACTGTACTAACAAGAGAGGAGTCAAAAAAGACATTCGCATTTATTGGGCTTAAAAGTGAAAAACATTTTGCTTAAAGTGAAAAACGTTTTAACGAGTACTTTTAGAAAGGTGTTTAACGTTGTAGTATGTGCTCATGTTTTGCATGTGGATAAAGGGTGGTAGTGGTGAGCAGTTTTGAGAATCCTAATAGCTATCCAAAGACATTAAAAGAATACACAAGTCGTATAGAAGATTTTCCGTATTCTACTAAGACCAAATATGATATTGAGCTTAAGCAAAAAATTGATAAACATTTAGATAGTTCAGAGCTAGATTTAAAAATGTTATATGAAAACATATATTCTGAATTTAAAACTAAATCTGAAAATGGTTATTACGCGGAATCTACATTTAGAACATATCGTGCATATTTAGTGTATGGAATCGGTCTAAAGCTTAATGAGCTAAATAATGGCTCTATTAATGATGAAGATATAGATGCTGGTTTTGATGAATATTTTTTAGAAGAATTATATTTAAGAATCATTAACACAAAATATACAGCTAATAAGGACAAACCTAAGCGTACTTCTGAGCTGAAAACAAAGTACTTTGAACGCACGTTTTACAACTACTTGGTAAGAGAATTCGAGCATAAGAACGAGAGTAACACCAGGGTTAGTGAGTTTGATCGGATGATGGTTGCTTTTGTTGATGCCAATCTTGTTGTTGGATTGCGTCCTGTTGAGTGGTTTTCCGTTTCATTCTGTTGTGCAGTAAAAGGACCAAAACTGATCATGATTGTGGAAAATGGCAAGGCTACACATGGTCGGGCTAATGGACTTAAAAGGTATTTAATACTTGATGACCTTAAACATGAAGATCAAGAAAAGATATACCTTTATTGGAACTTGCTAAATAGGTATGTGAGAAAGGTATCTAGTTTAAATAAAACTAGTGGCTATACCTTTGGATGGGATGAAAAACAGACTTTTATTAAAATACTGCAAGAGCGTTTACGTTTAAGTTATATCAATTACTTTAAGCTTAGAGGCAAGGTTTTAACTAATGAAGATCAACGACCTACTTTATACAGTACAAGGCATCAATGTATTGCAAATGCTAAGGTAAAGGGTATTGATAAGTTTGTGATAGCTGGTGCTTTTGGACATGCTGGTAAAGATACTTCTTCTAACTTTTATGGGCGAAAGTGGAGAGGCCATAGTGGTTTTAGTATAAAGCCTACTTTAGATTCTATTGAAAACGTTAATGGTAGCCATGAATTTGTTAAAACACTTTTAGCTAATAACCTAGATACCTTTTATTATTTTGATCTTAATATAGCAAATGAGTTTAATACCGACTATTATAAGGACGAATTAAAGTCGGGTTTAGTGATTGACTAAATGGATAACTCTAAAACTAATTTGACTACTTCAACATGGGGTTCTCCTTACGCTGAAGTATCAATAATAGGTAAAAGAAAATACGCAAGGCTTTTAAGAGTGTTGGTTAGTACGTTTGCCTCATTGTGCATTTTAACCGTTTTAACAACGCTTAGTTTTGTAGCTTTTAAACTCACCACAACAGATTTTGAATCTTTGGTTTTTGATGACGGCACACCAGTTAAGTGTGTGCTTAGCTCTAAATCAGATCGTCCAATTCCATCTGTTATATATCAGCCAGCGAAATAGGAGTGCTGTTGTGTCTAAAGACAAATCTAATGAAAACGCTGAAATAGGTTCTTGTGATCCTAGTCTTTGGCTCAGAAAACAGGTGGATGAAAAAGATAAGGAGATTGCAAAGTTAAGACGATGGCTTGTTTTCGTGTTTTTCGCTTTTATCGTGAGTGCTGTTCTTGCGATGATTATTTTTGCTGCCTTTAATGCATACCCAAAAGTCAAAGCTGTTCAAACAGTAGATAACTCGGTTATCTGTCCAATCGAAGCATCAAAAAACCCTCGCGTTACTGACGTTGTTATTTCTGAATTCGGTAAGAGTGCAATTCTTTCTGTCTACAACTTTGATTTCTTGAACTGGCGTGACGTTATTAACAATGCTGGTTCAATGTATTTCACTGAGGGCGGTAAAGATTCATTGATGAAGCAAATCGCTCAATCACAAACAGTTGGCACAATCGTACAAAACAACCTAACGATGCGAACTACTGCTACTGATGTTCCACAAATCGAAAACCGTGATTTACATGCTGCAGAACCTAGTTGGACTGTTCGTGTTCCTATCACTACTCAATTCTTCTTAGGTGACAAACAACCTAAAGAGACTCACCGCTTCATTGCGACAGTTACTATTGTTGAGCATCCACGTTCTTATCTGAACTACAACGGTATTGCTGTTAAGACAATTACGTTAACTCCAGCGCGTTAATTGGATGATACTTATGAAATTGAAAAAATTATCTTTGGCTCTTTTTGCTTCTACTGCATTAACTACAATAGTTAATGCTGCTGATATGCCTCCGAATACTTTTGCGGATGCTCAATCTCCTTTGGTTGCACCTGAGGTAGTTGATACAGCATCGGAAATTGACAGACAGGTTCACAATCTTGTTGGTTTGCAGTTCACACCTGAGCAAACAAAAATAGTTAAAGGACTTTTGTTGCAACAAAAACGAAGCCTTTCTAGTCCTTATGTAAATACGCCACAAGCGAAAACCCGTAGTTTGGGTATTTCATTAAACCCTGGTGAGGAACCGCCAGTAATTCGTTTAAGCGCTGGCATGCTATCTACTATTGTCTTTACCGATTCTTCAGGAAATCCATGGAACATTGAAAAGATTTCTTTGGACCGTGGACGTTTCTCAGATGGCTTAGGTGAGCAAAACGAAAAAGAGCCAGACGAAATCCCTGAAACTAACATCCTTTCAATCGAACCATTAGATCCAGCTGCTTTCGGAAACGTAACGGTCACATTAAAGGGATTGGGTGCTCCAGTAATTTTGATGTTAGCTACTGGCCAACGTGATTTAGATGTTCGTGTAGACGCACGTATACCTGGTCGAAGCCCAACAGCCAAAGCTATGTATTCAACAGGCAATCAAACATCGATTATTCCAGATGGTGTGAGTTTGCAATTTATGGATGGCTTAGCGCCTGAGGGTGCTGTTGAAATGCGAACCGATAGTCCTAATGTCCGTGCTTGGAAGTTTGGTGGCTATATATATGTGCGTAGTAACTTTGGTGTTATTCAACCAGCCTTTTTGAGTTCTTTCCGCGCTAACAACGGTATGAAGATCTTCCGTTATGAAGATTCTGAAGATCTGAAGTACATCACATTTTCAACGACTGGCGGTACACCTAAAACTGTTTACCTCGAAGACGCATTTTAAGTCATTAAGTGAGAATTAAAAATGGATTCAACGAACCAACAAAATAACCCGAATGACATTGAAGAGAATTCTAGTCGTAGCACTGAAGTAGGTACTACCGATGAAACTATTATTTCTGCAAACCAAGTTCATTCAGAAGAAGACCAACCTAAAAAACTGAAAAATACAAGTATTAAAACTGCTAACAAAAAACGTGTTTTTGCAGATACGCGCTTTCGCGTTGTTGCAATTATTGGTTTGGTAGTAGTTGGTGGATTAGGCTTTTTTATGTTTAACCCAATGGGGAAAAGTGACCAACTAGCTTTAGATAATCAGGTTGCTATTGCTACACCAGAAATCCAAGGACAGGGTACAAATGTTATCCCTCCTGAATATGTAGAATATGAACGTCAAAAACAAGCTGAAGAAGCTGCTCGAGCTGGCAAAAATGGTGAAAGCTATTTGCCCGAATTTAAAACAGTTGCAACACAAGATCCAAACGGCGATCTGAACGATCAGAATTTTATTATAGGTCCAAATGGGCAACCTGTAAACGGTTCTGCAACAGGTGGTACACCAAATATTACGCTTGAACTTGACCAGATGGCCAGAGCTAATATGGCAAATCAAGGTGGTGCATTACCTCAACCAACTAGCGGTGGTCTACCACAACAACCACAAACACAAAACGGTGCTAATCAAAACGCACCGATTTATCAAACTAACTACGCGCAACAATATGAACATGCTTCATCTGCTGCTAATGATGTTGCTAGTGTATATAGCCAACAAGCAGCTGCTTATGCAGAACGTAATGCTGCAACGCGTGAATTAAGTCAAACTGCTTTTGTTGATCAACTTGCTGCGTTTTCTAATACAAAGAACAAGGTCAACGGATATTCAACATATAAATATTCACACAACACTAAAGCATCGGAAGGGCAACAAAACCTTGGAAGCTTGAACGTTGCGAATACGACTAGCGAATCTACTAAAGGACTAGCAATCATTAAAGCTGGTACAACAATGAAAGCGCGTTTAGATACAGGTGTGAATACTGATAAAGGTAAAAACCTATTTGCTACTGTTATTGGCGGTAAATTTAACGGCGCAAAACTTATTGGTACTGTTGGTCTGAATACTGCGGATATTGAATTTAACTTTACCCGTATGTTGTTTAAGGGCGAAGAGTATGCAATCCAAGTACGAGCTTTAACTCTTGGAACAAAACAATCGGGCATGGCTGATAAAGTCCAAAAACACACTTTGCAAAAGCTTGGCGGTATGGTTACTGCTGGAATCTTTGAGGGTTACGGACAAGCCTATCAAAACATTGGTACAACCCAAATCACAAATACTGGCAATGTTGTAAGCACGAAGGAAGAGCCAAACGATAAAGAAATTGCCGGGAACATCATTGGTAACGTTGGTACGGAAATGGCGAACATGGCACGTACATCAACAGTTCGACCAACTACGTATATCGTTAACAGCGGAAAAGTATTTGAAGTCTTTTTTGATGCTGACGTAACAACACCGAAAAATAAGGGGTAAGCGAAATGTCTGATAATCAAATGACTGCTGAACAGGCAAAGAAAAATCTAAAAGATGCTGAAGGCAAACCCCAAAAAGGCGAAGGTAGTGCGAAGGGTGGTATTCCTCCAAAACTTCTTATTGTTATTGGTGTTATTGCCTTAATTATGATTGGTACTTTCTTTTGGATACAAATGAGTAAACCAAAAGACGTCAGCACGGCAGTTGCTCCAGAACAAACACCAGAATCCATTGATACTGTTGGTCAAGGCATTCAACAAACACAAGCAACATACAACCAAAATCAACAACCTTTAAAGGACAATAGTATTGCTGATGATACGGCGTTCATTGTTGATGAAAATATTGTGTTTAAAGATCCTACCACTGGTCAATACATGATTATGTACAAATCCATGTCGTATCCGATTGATTCTGATCTAGGAATAGAGGCAGTTAACTTCTATCAAAGTCAGGGTACGAATGCACTTATTTTATTACAACGTTTGAAAGAAAAAGAGCAAGCGCATGGGCAAGTACAAAACGGCGAACAAACTGCAGTTGCTCAATCAGAAACCATAATCAAAAATGAACAACTGAAAGCTGAAAATGACGATCTTAAAAACCTTGTTGAATTGCAAGAACAGGCAATTAAGGAATTAAAGACTAGTTTAATCAAAATAGCTAAAGACCAGACTAAGCAAAAGGCTTTAAGTACATCGGGATCTAAAACCTTATCAATTCCAAAAGGTGCAAAACGCTTGGATGCTTTTGCGGTTGTAGGCGATCGCGCTTGGATGACAGATTCTCAAAACCATACATATACAGTCTATGTAGGTCAGAAGATGCCAGACAATCGCACGGTCTATGCTGTTGACGAAAACGAACAAGCCATTTGGGTGAAATAAGGAAAATAGCGTGGATGCATTAGATATAGTTAAAGCGATATTAAACATATACGGTCCACTACTAAGCTTTATACGCATTTGCTTTGTTGTAACGGGGTTGGTGATTACTGGCACGGCGCTTTTTGACTTAGTGCAAGCATCATCACCTCAACAAAAGTTCTTTGGTCATGGAATGAAAGAGCCTACCACTGGTGGGGCATTGTTGAAGATTCTTATCGGTGGTGCTTTTGCATCACTTGGATATGACGGATATATCATTGGTGCACTAGGTTCTTCATTGTTTGGTGGTAATGGCATAGAACTTGTAACGGTACAAAGTTACTTGCCTGATGCTGGTGCTAATGATTTAGGTGCATATATCGTTACGGCGGTTGTAGGTTTTACGCAACTGGTAGGGATTATAGCCGTAGCTCGTGGCTTATATGGTTTTGTAGAGAAAATTGATGCTCAAGGCAATGCGACATACCGCAAAGCATGGGTTTTAATTATAACAGGTGTATTATGCGTATACGTTCAGGACGTACACGATGTCTTTGTTAATACCTTTGGAACACAAATAGGAGGAACCTTTTTTACAATATTTTAAACAATCTTCTTAAAATAGGGTGAGAGTTTCTTAAAAACCTTGTATAAGATATTGAAGATATTTAACGAGAAGTTTAAAATTAAGCAACTTAAAGCAATAGGGTTTTAAGAATGTTTAATTACAGTGCGGAGATTAGCTCCCGTATATTAAATAAAAGGAAAATGACAATGGTATCATTAGTAAAACACTCAGTTCGCACTGTAAAAGCGACTGCATTCCGCGCAAAAGTAATGTTTTTAGCTTTTGTTTCTGCATTAATGGGTCAAGTTGCATATGCAAACACTGGCACATGGAACCCAGGTGGTACAGCTTACGGAAAACACGCTGCTGGTTCTGATGCGAATGAAATCTTAGGCCGTGGTGAAACATTAGGTCAAAACGTTTATAAATTCTTAATCGTAGTGTTCATGGTGCTTGGTTTAGGCTTAGTTGGTACTGGTTTGTATATGATGTATACATCAGAAGAAGATCAACAAAAGAAAAAGAAAACTGCTTGGATCTGTATTGGTGTGGGTGGTGCGTTATCAATCGTAGGCTTCATCATGTTCTCTGCTGCGAACACTATTACTGGTAAAGCGTAATACAATAATAAATAAGTTTAAAAGCGTGGCTTAGGCTGCGCTTTTTTTATTTTAAAAATAGTATATACATGTTTTAATTAGACCTTACTTAATAGTATTAAGGGGTTTAAGTGAAACATATAAACCGTAAGTTTGGTATTTTAAGACCTATTAACGGCGTAAACGACAAGCAAGAGATACGTCAAGATAAAACTATCCATGATGGTTTTAAAACCAATGAGACAATAAAGCAAATAATGTCTTCACAACCAGCTAAATGCTATTTTTGTGATTTCTATGACGAATACTTTTTAGAGCCACATCACTTAGACGGCGATCATAGCAACCATACGGCTGAGAACATTGTAGCGGTCTGTACGCTATGCCATGCACAAAACCACATCTTTGCACTATCACTGGAAAAGAAAGCTGAAATATGCGTATTGAGTACGAACATACCTCAAGAGATCTTTAATCAATATCAACGTGCATTACTGGTGTTATCGCATAAGTCTGACAACCAAGATCCTGAGCTTGCTAAGTTCGCACGGCGACATCGCCAAAGCTTGCTTGTAGAGCCGTTAAAGCGCCATCAACGCCCTAATCCTACAAAGATGTCTGAAGCAGAATACGCACGTAATATGTTTGAGGATATACAGGCGTTTAATGCGATTAAGACACGAACCCAAACAATTGATACCCAACTGTACTTCACGGACATTAAGTTCAACACAATGGCTGAATATGAAGAAGCCAAGCAAGAAGATATGTTGGTAGCGAACGTTGATTACGTAGACCAGCTCCGCAAGTACAAAGAGTGGTATTTGAATGCCATCAAAGAGAACAAAAACTTTTCTTTGTATCAACTCGCAAAAGCTTTGGAAAAGGTATCAGACGAAGCATACGAGAGCTTTAATCTGCCAAACCACTACATAGTATTTTCCCCGAATATCTTTACTGACGAGCAGTATGAGTACTACCAAACACTAGATGTATTTAAGGGTTTGGGTGATAAGTGAGTTCACATAAATGACAGAATGCTTAGCAGATACCGAATACATAGATATGAGCTTAGAAGACGTTATATCGGGCATAGTGTTACAGCCATTTAAGCCTGACATAGTGAATGATATAGCGGTATTGGATAGCGTATTTGAGACGGACATATTGAATGATGATGAATACTCATTTATTGGTCCATACATCTACAAATATTGGGAACTTGGGATAGATGCACTACCAAAGGAAACGCACGATCAGCTATCGATATTTCGCTTATGCGTTATAGGTACTGAGGCTTTCAACTTCCTGAACGATTTGTATATACCAACGACACGCGACACTGGTCATACATCTAACACGCTAATGCTACTCCATGTTGTACATATAGCGATAGGGAATCAGACAACAACTGGTGAAGACTCAACGGGGCATTTTCAAGATCCACTGATTAAAGCGCTACTGTTGATGAATATCCCCGTTAACAGCGATTGTTTGCTGTTGGATGACACATTGGTACACCTAAACAAAATAACGGCGCTGAGTGGCTTAGACGTTGAAATACAGGTTAAGCAAAGTGTGAGTGTGAAGCATAAGAAATTACTAAGCACCAACTTTGGATTTGACAATCCATTATCAATTATAAGCGTTTTGGAACAAAAGAAACTGTCTGAAGAACTGACACGCTACTTTCCGATGATACATCTACCAACGTCCGTAGAAGATGCGACAAACCAGATAGATACGGGCAACTTAAAAATGAGTTCGCTGCAATCTTTTTGTATATACCAAAACTTAAAGCTATCGGTGTCTAAAGTTTTCCACGAACAGGGCTTATACCAGAACAAAGAGATCTACATAGAGCTTGATAAGGTTCACTTCCAACTTAAAAATACAGGTTCCTTAAACTTCAAGGTGGGTACTTTAGGTGAAAGCCAAGAGGTTTTAGAAACGGCGTTTTGGCAACTGCTTAATAAGGGTTTAGTGTTTGACCTAAATAGTTTTAAGAAGTATGTCGAATTAAAAGAGGATGAAACCGTTAAAACTGATGTATTTAGTAATTCAAAAAATGATAATATCCCTTTTAACAGTACCTACTATGAGCTTTTATTAAGGTTGGTTTTAGATACAAGCTTAAAACCCTCTGTAAAAAGTCTTGAGGTCGCAATTCAAAATAAGGATTTCGACAGTGCGATTAACGTTTTAAGAGAATTACCGTTTTTTAGTGCTTAATGCTTAAAGGCATGTCTAATCAAAGATAGACGTAGAAAGGTGAATAAAGGTGTTTAAATGAGTAAGAAGAAAGCTGAGAAGTCTGGTTATAAAAAGACTGGTTACTCCAAGATTGAAATTATATTGATGTTATTCCTACAAAGCATGAAAGCTGACGTAGAGGATTATTGCGATTTAGAAACAGTATCGGACGAACATACGTTTGTCACAAAAACTGGTACAATGATTACGATCATCGAATACAAGGGGATTAAGAGTTTAATTAGTGGTGATGCATTCAGCCGTCAAATTGGTTTGATGACGAGCAACATGCGTAACTACTTCAAAGACCGTGGACATACGATTCATCTAGCGTTCAAAGTAGACCATGAGACGCCATACGCGATTCATGACTTGAATGCCATGCAAAAGGCGACCACGGCGCGTTGTGCGATGAATCTAGACATCATCATTGATGAAATGACAGAAACCATTTCAGGCGGTGTATTTAACGAAAGCTGTTATATCGCTTTAATCTCTGAGCCAACCTTACTATCGCCAATCGATAAGGCTCAAGACTCAAAAAACCGTAAAAAGCTACTGTCGCAAATTACAATGCCAAGTACGGTCAATGCTCAAGACATGCTTAAATCATCGGACAGCTTATACGTACACCATGAGTCTTTTGTCTCACAATTCTTAAACTCACTCTCAACTGAAGAATTTCCAGCAATCTATGAAGTATTGAATGTTGTTGAAGCTGGTCTAGCGATTAAAAAACAAATTGCCTCACATTCAACTTCAGATGACTTCACCTTGTCTGTGCCGATGCTGAATACACGCTTACCGATGCGTTGGAAAGAAATACCATCAGAACATGATGCGTCACACGTTTTGTATCAACCGATCTCAGAACAACTCATGACGAATGCGATCTTACCTGGTACAAGTCAAGGTTCATTCTATCCAGTGGGAAGTGTTATCACTGACGGCGTTGTATATGCTCCATTGATGGTAGATATATATCCAGCGAAGACGAATACGTTTGAAACGCTATTCCGCTTATTACACCAGGCCAAAACGCACGACACTAGCGGTAACATCCGTTCTATCCCATATGCGGTGAGTTACTGTATTACTGGTGATGGTATGGCTGGAACCATGATGAAACGCACGTTATCAAGCGTTATTCACTTTATGACGGCACAAAACAAAGCCATTCGTAATGCTGGTAACATTTTGATGGCCACTAAAAATGACCTAGATCAAGTAGACACTGTTGCTGGTCTGCAAATGACCATGATGACATGGGCACCAAATACCGAAGATGGTGTAAACATTCTTGTAGGACGGCGCCAAAAGCTTTGGAAGAGTTTTGAAGCGTGGGGCGGTGCAAAAGTCATGGAACAGGCTGGCGATCCTATTTTGACTTGGGCATCACATATACCGGGCTTGATGGTACGTAATCACGCACCTATTTCACCGGCACCGCTGTTTGATGTGTTCTACATGTTACCGCTGACACGTATTAACTCACCATTCCATAAAGGGCATCAGCTCAACAAAACCTTAGACGGTAAACTGATTATTCTTGATTCGTTCTCAAATGAAGTGACTGTATGGACGACTATTAACATTGGTAAACCGGGTACGGGTAAATCGGTCACAATGAACAAAGGCATGCTTGAGGACATCATGATGCCTGGTAACGAGCGTATCCCGTTGACCTATATTGTCGATGTGGGTGAGTCAAGCCGTGGGTTAGTAGAAACAGTGCAAGATTCATTGCCTGAAGAGCTACGTCACTATGCCATCTATAAGCGTATTAAAAACTCAAAAGAAGAAGCGATTAATCCGCTTGAATTCAGTATGGGCTTACGCTACCCGTTAAACTACGAAATGCGTCAAATGACAGCGTTTTTAAGTTCATTGGTAACACCGCCTGAATTGAAAGGGCAACCAGCCAAAAATACTTCTGACGTTATTGGTGCGGTCCTACGCCGTACATTCTATTTTGCTGATGATACGAATGCTGATCATAAAGCACGTAAGTACATGCGCTTTGCAGATCCAGAACTAGATCGCATCATGGAAAAACACGGACTGATTGAGCCACATTCTGAACAAGGTAAGGATATTTCTTATTACGCTCTACGTGACCTTTTCCATTCTTTGAATGAGATCCGTGGACGCACGTTGGCACACCGTTACGCAATGCCGACTATTGGCGATATGATTGAAACCCTTTCTGATTCATCAATTTTAGATGTTTGGAGTGATGTTCATATTGATAATGAACGAGCACTGGACTTTTTGGCGCATCAGATTATGGCTGCACAAAATACCTATCCAGCATTCTTCTATCACACTAACTTTGACATCGGTAACGCTCGTGTAGCTTCTATCGACTTAAACGAAGTTGCGACATCATCAGATCCTAAAACTACATCTCTATTCTTCCAGATTGTACGGATGTTCATTAAGCGTAAGTTCGCCGTGAGCCGTGACGATATTCCAAAATTCCCACAAGCTTATCGTGAATATGCAACCCAACTGATTAATGAGCTTCTTGAAGACCGCAAAATTATGTCTTATGACGAATTGCACGTTGCGAAAGGCGATCCAATCCTATTAGAAGAATTGGCTGAAGACGCACGTACATTGCGTAAATGGGGTGCTCGTCTTAACTTGGCATCACACAAAGTAGAAGACTTTAAAGACTTGGTTGGCTTTGCTACGGCGTATGTGATTGTCGATCCTGGTACACGCGAATCTCGTGAAGCTATTCGTGACAGTATCGGTCTAACTCAACTAGAAATGGATGCGCTTGGTTCAGGTAACGTAGGTTTCTCAGATCAAGGCTTAACGTACTTCAGTAAAATTAAACTCGAAAAAATGGAATGTTCGGGCTTATATACCGTTTCACTTGGTCCAATCCTTTTATGGTCACTCAGTACACATCCCGATGAACGTGCGCTCCGTAACTACACGTATGACCTTATCGGTGAACGTGGTAAGGCGTTGAAGGTCCTTGCACAATTTTACCCAAAAGGTGCGAAGAACCAGATTAAGACACGGCGTACCATGATTGAGAAAAATGCCAAAAATAAAGGCACGGACTTTGACGAAAACAAAGCAACTGCTTCAGTGATTTCTACCATGGCACAAGAGATGGTTGTTGAATATCAACGCTATGAACTTGAGCAAAACATGAAGAAAAAATTACTGAACCAACGTAAGTCTGAAGCTGTTTCTTCTTAACTCCAATCAGCTATATAGATTTGCGTTAATTGGTATATACATTGAAGTGCTTGGATATGGGTAAGGTCGTTAAACAACGACTTTGCCTATTATCTTGAAGATAAAAGAGTAGGTCGCAAAGTATGGCTTCTACACAAAAATACGGCACACAAACAAAGTTCAGACCTAGTTCGCTTAAGCGTGATACACGATCAGGCTTAGAGAAAATCCATTTAAAACTTACAGCGCCAGACGGCGCTAATTATTTGGTTGGCGTTCTTGGTGCTATTGCAGTTATTTTGTTTGTTGTTCCGTTTGGCGGTGAGATATTTATAGGGATCGCGTATTACCTATTAAAACGCTACACACATCCGAATGATTACTTTTTTGAGTGGCCATTCCGTGCGCCGTTGCATTCAAACTCACTGGATGCGTCAACTGACATTACATCACGCGTAAAAGATGACGTACTGGACAATCCAAAAGCCTTTTTGGAATACGCACGTACCAATCGCGATAAGCTACAAGGTGAGGGTGTGACTTACCTTGGTCGTTGCCGTGAAACTGGTCTACCTGTTTATGCATCTAACTCCGATGACCGTACACATCAAATTGTGTTAGGTACTACGGGTTCGGGTAAAACAGAATACATGCTAGGTAACTGTGCCAACCAGTACGTACAAAACTCAGGTTATATCTTTGTAGACGCAAAAGGTGATACCAAGGCTCAACAAGACCACTATCGTTTATGTAACCGCTTTGGGCGTAATGAGGATCTATTAACGATCAACTTCATTACCTCAGGTCGTAACATGCTACGTGCACAAACCGACAAGATGACCAACTCAATGAACCAAATGAGCAACACCAGCTCAGGGATGTTGATTGAATTCTTGATCAACTTGCTTGATGACTCAGGCGGTGGCGGTGGTGACATGTGGAAAGGTCGTGCGATGGCCTTTATCGCCGCACTTACACGAGTTTTGGTCTATCTACGTGACAATGGCTTCATTCAGCTTTCACCAAAAGTATTCACGCAATACATGGAACTTGAAGCACTTGAAGAATTGGTATTTTGTCATAACGATAAATACGGGATTGACTTTGAACGTGTGGCTGAACAACTTCAAGGCTACCTCGTTTCATTACCTGGTTATTCAAGCAACCCTAAAAAGTTAAAGAAACAAGAAACCAAAACCCGTGAGCAACACGGTTATATCACCATGCAGTTAACCAAAGCGATTAACGACTTGACGTTTAACTACGGTCACATCTTTGGTGTAGAGCATGGCGGTGATATTGATATTTTTGACGTTGTACTTAACCGCCGTATCTTAACTGTGCCATTACCAGCTCTTGAGCGTTCACCAGACTCACTCAAAATGCTCGGAAAATTAATCATTGGCTCAATTAAACAAATGATGGCTGGTTCCCTTGGTAACAAAATGGAAGGTTTACGCCGTGCCATTATTGACGCACGACCAACCAACGCCACTACTTCATTTAAGCTATTTTTGGACGAATGGGGCTACATCGTTATTGTCGGTGCTTCGGTTTTACCAGCTCAGGCACGTTCGCTTAACTTCTCTATTACGTTCGGTGCTCAAACATTTGAAGATATTGAACGTGGATCTAAAGAGGAAGCAGCTGCTACATGGGGTAACACGACCGTTAAAGCCATTGGACGTACTACTTCGGGTGCTGAAAGTACAACATACAAATTGGTTGATGGTTTTGCTGGTGAAGAGTGGCAAGGTAAAGTTAACTCAATCAATATGTATCAAGGTCTAGTATTCAACCGTTCGGTACCACAAACAGAAGTCCAGTTCGCCAAAGAAAAACGTGTGACAATTGAACAAATTGCCGGACAGCACAACGGCGAATTTACCTTGCTCATATCAACTAAAGGGGAAGGTGGTAAAACTTCAGACGTTAAAATCGTATCAATGTTGGCGTTCTATGTGGCTGGTGCTCAACCCAAGTACTTACGCTTAAATGACCTTTGCCCAATCTTCAATATCCAAAAATCTGAAATCTACGATCCTACTTTAAAAATTGAAGACTTCATTCATGAGATTGAGGAAAAACATACGCTACTGACAGACAACAATTCATCTGCCAATGTCACGGCGCTTGGTGATTTTGAGATCTGCAGAAAGCTCAATAACACCTTGTACGAAAACAACAACACGGTAAAAGACTTTACTCAAGATTTTGTACATCAGATTCTTGAAGCAAGACGTCTTGAATCCATCACACCTGAAGGGATGGCACCTGGACAAAGAACAGTAATGTCTTCGTCCACGGCGAAAGGTGAAATCTCCAAAGAACAAAAACACCGTGAAAGTATTGTTTCAGCACAAAAAGAAGCAAACATTAAAGACCAGATTATTGAGAAGCGAAAACAGTTCCAGTACTTCGGTAAAGATTCTGACATTTCACCTCAAGTACAAGCTGGTGCTTACAACAATGCGGATCTTGATGCTGAATTTAATATCTATGGTGAACGTATAAGCGAACCTGAACAGGCTCAACAGGAAAGTGATGTTGAAGCTGTGACTCGCGCCTTAATCACACCAATGAACCTAGACAGCTACTATGATGAATTGAAAGAGATCCTAACAGGATATGACTTAACCGTTGCGCCAATTACTGAATATCAGCTTGTTCAGATACCACGCCATGTAAAACCTGAAGATCAGACACAATACATTGCGGAAAACAAAGCCAGTCTTGATCAAGCCATCTCACATAGCACTAAAAATGAAATGGAATTCGTAGAACAACAGTATGCAGCTAAGTTTGAAAAAGCTTTGATGAAAAACCCGTTCTCGCACGAATGCGTTACTTTTGAAAAATTGTTGGTGATACTTGGTTCAAAAGGTTCTTCAGCTTCATTACGATCAGGCATTACAATCAAAAAAAAGGATGACTAAACGCATCCATGTAGAAGACATAAGGCTGGTTATCCAGCCTTTAGTTTTTTTGGGTGAGCTGTTTGTACTTAATACGCCTTAATTCATCACTCGGCATGTATTGGGCTATTTCATATTCGCTCTTATACGGCGTTTCATTGAATATGGCCAATAACAACAACTGCGACAGCGGAATGGCTTCAGGCACCATCATTTCGATTAAGCGAAACTTTTCAGACGCATTCACATCAAATGCAACCAATAGCGCCGTATATGGAATGTGGCGATCTGCAAGTGATAAATCGGGGTAAATAGGTTGGTCCTAGTGCTAACGTTTGAAAGTCATACATATTCAAGCAAGAGATAGCTTTAGGTACATTGGATAGGTTCACGGCGTAAGATTCAATGTTTGAACACATATTGGCATCCAGTTTGGTTTTAACCCTAGTTTAGATGCATTTTAATATAATAACTTAGTTTTAACGTGCATATTCTTAAACATAACTAAACCACTTCTTAAAACCTTGTTTTGTTTTAGGCTTAATCGGTATATACCATTTCATAAAAAGTTTAATGAACTGTGTTTTACCCTTTACAATCCTTAATACATCAATTAAATTGCCCTTAAATCACATCCAATATACAGGATATAGGCAATGACTAAAGAACAGCTAGACGACTTACAAACACTTGCAATGACTGACTATAAAACACGTTTACACGTTAAAGGTGTGCGAATTGTTGAAGTGCAACAGTACTCAAAGTCTGTCGATAACAACGCCGTACAACCACTTGCAACTAATACCACTCAACCGCAATTCTTAAATTAATTTTCCAAAAAAATACTTATAAGCACTTTCTGTATTAATATATCTTTATTAGTTTTAATAAAGCATTAATCAATGGAGTGCTTAAAATGTTAGACACTTTACTTTCGGTATTTTCAGCAAAACATAAGCTTTATAAGAATCTCAAGTTAAAACCCTTTATTGATACCCGTTTAGTCAATTCTGACAGCATCGCCATGACCGATGTTTTCCCTTTTCATCAAATCAAAGATTCTCTTTGTATGACTGGTATATCTCCTACTAATTTTGTACCAGGCAAAAACATTGTTTTGAATCCACATGCCAAAGATAACGATTCCATCAGCTACCTTGGTCAAGATACGCAAAATCATAAGCCGTTCTACATCTCTACCTTTGCTGAAGAATTGGCTGAAGTATTTAATCCGATTTTTGCAGAAATCATTCATCTTGAAACACCATGCTTACTTGACCTATCTGAAATTGGGGGCTTCTCAAATTCCAAGTCGGATTTAAGCCAGTACCGTAGCATTGATGATTTTGTAAAAAACGCATGCCCTGATTACATTAGTGATGTGAGTATGGAAAATTTAGATCGAATGTTGTTATGGCCAGAAATCCGTTTATTGAACTCTCCAGATACAACCACTGATCAATTTTTTATCTATGGCTGGAGTCCTAAGATTTTTGTTCAAAATGCTGGTGGATCACATCACATGGCTGCTGCACATTACTTGGCTAAGAAACTGAGCCAATGTGTGCCGATTCAAGGCAAAGTAAGTTTGAATCTAATCTCAAATAAAGCACTTCAAAACTTTGATTCAAAATACGCTGCGTTCGCCGTACCAGATGATGCATTGATTGATATGGGGAATGATTTATCAGAATCAGGGCTTGAATATCAGCTGGTGTTTTTCCGTGAACGTGAAGTTAATTTTATCTTCTTCAAAAAGAATGATCAGAATGCCCGTGTTATTTCGCTATTCAACAATCTGCATGCTTCATTGAATGGTGCATTAAAGACGGCGGTTCAAGCGCAATTCAAAAATGAAGCACTACTCACCATCATGAGTGCTAACCTCTCTGATACATCAAAAGATCAATTTTTTAGCACACGCCCTCACTTGGCTGAGATCTACAATCACGTTCAAAACGAAGTTTGTTTGAGTGGTCCTAAACCGACTAGCCCGACAATCTAAGGGGTAGGGAATATGGATCACCAATCATCAACTACACCACATGCACTCATTCTTGGTCTGACACTTGAACAGGCCATTTCTGTTTTAGCAAAGAAACCCGTTGATGCTACCCACTACAACTATCTTGAAGATGACGAGTACAACACCTACGTCATGATGAAACCTGAGTGGACTAGTCTCAACAAACATGCCTACCTACATGTAGATGGCTTAACCCATGAGCGTAAATGGATGTTTATGCCGAATGCTTCAGGTGAGTACAACTTGCTAGAGGGCTGTATTGACCTGTTTGAACTTAACCAGGCCATCGAACAGCAATATCTTGTGTTTGAACAATTCCTGAATAGCCACGGCGCACCGTTCCGCAAAGTTGGTGAGAAGTTTTCTTTTGTCACTCAACTTCTCTTTGATGCATGGGTGATAGATCCAGAACGTGCGATTCAAAAACTTCATGAGATGAAGGAAACAAAAATCTCATTACAAGTGCCTTTGCTTCATGGGGATAGTCAGCATGATTGATACGCAAAATACTAATGAAAACATTGCTTCAGAAATTGAAGCTCGTAGCGCTTTTGAAAATAGATACGGCGTGGTCGGTAGTCTGTTGGCCAGTGGCAATTATTCTTCTTGGGTGCATCAGGCGAAATGGGAAGCTTTTCGTGATGGTTGGATGCAAAGTGAAGTAGAAACTAAAAAATCTATCTATCAAATGCAAACACCAGCCATCAGCGATGACCAATTGGAAGTGGAAAAATTACTGCAGTTGCTCGATGACTTTTGGAATAAGAAATGGGGCGATTGGAAATCATCTGCAGATATGGTGGCGCAAGGTGAGGCAAATGCCTATGAACATGCGAGAGGATTGCTTGAAACGGCGATAAAACAAGATGAAGCCACATGCCAGTGGTTACGCAATCAATTGGCAACGATTCAAACTGAATTGGATGCTTTTATCACATTCGTTAATGAACACCTTGTTTACCATGAAAGTGATGGTCCAGATTTAATGTCGAAGATCCAGAAGCTCAAACATTTGATAAAGGTTAAACCATGATTACGGTTCAAATAGAGATGTGTGGCTTTGGGATTAAACGGCGTTGGGAGTTTGGAGATCCGCGCCGTGCGCCAATTACAGTTTTAGAAATGGGCTTCATTAAGGTTTGTAAAATGCGTGGTGATAGCAAACTGGTTGAGTTCATGAGGGGTTATGCAGACGACAAAGAATTCAACTGGCATCCCAAAGTTCGCATTGCACGTAGAAAAGCAGAACGTAAAGCCTATTCGTACTATGACAACCACTACAAACAGCAGATTAGAGAACTTTTCGATCGCCAAAATGTAGACCGCCAAAAACAATATGAATTGGAACGCCAAAACAAAGCGTTATTGGCTGTTATTGAACTTAAAAAAGAACAATCGTAGGTATATACCATGACGGGAATTGAATATTTTCAGAAGTATGGCTGGAGTCACGCCGTCCAGTCCGTTAGTCGAATTCCAAGTGAATACAACGAATATTCACCAGATCTCAAAACTGTTGTTGTAAACGGCAACTTTCGTTATGCGATGGCTGCGGAAATCAGCAAAAAGAAAACTGAAGTCTATGTTACTGAGCTCAAACAAATCATTGAGAGTGAAAAGCTACTAGAAGACTTCTTTAACTTGAATCTGGTTGGTATAGAAAAAGGCTTAAGTAATGCTAAGCGTGAAATGCAAGACATGGAAGAACAGGGGATTGTTGAATTCAACCATCGTTTTGATGACGACCTGACTTGCACCACGGAACGCATGAAACTTGCCATCGCTCAAATAGACCATCTTTATCAAAACAACATTACAAAAAGTGAGTAATGCCCATGTTAGAAATGTTCCAAAATCAAACCATGCGATATATCTCTATTGCCATTGGCGTGATTAGTATCTTTATATTCCTATACCTACTTAAACTCGGTGAGGGGCTTGTCATTAGCCTTATAGTTGCTGTGTTCATATGTGGTTTGAGTTTATTCAAACTGAAAAACTACTATGAAAAAAATAACCCATACATCAATGCAGAACACCTTGCTTGGCTGTATGGTGAATTGCAAGAATATGACCAGGATCTATTCACAACTGTCAGCAATCTGACCAAGAGTACTGGACGTTTAGAATTGAGCCAGCTTAAATCAATCCGTAACCGCTATGCTTCTTCCATGAACGAAACTCAACTACAAGCATTGGCCAGTGAACATACTGAAGAAAGCAAATATCGCTTAGACCAGTACAACTACTCAATTTATGTGATGGATGAAGTCATTAATCAATATTAATGGCTGTAATCTAATGGTGAGAAATATGAGTCAGCAAAAACAAATTAAGCAAAAAGTGAAGCTTTTAGATATATCCCCTCTATCCGCTTTTTTTGGATTTTAATGTCTGAACTCTCAGTCGTTTATGCGTTTTATTCGCCCTTATATGATGAATTATCGGGTGCCAACCTGATCATCATTCTTTATGCAATCTCTATTAACATCGCCGTGTTATATATCTGCTATACGCGGTATCAAATGTATAAAGAGCTACAAAACTATTGAAAGGTTTATAAAATGAACACAACTCTACCTATTCTTATTCATAGCGTTATTGGTGGTATTGGTGAACATCCAGATGCTAAAAAACGAAGCTTAGGATACGGCGCTATCATGCTGTATATACCGATTGAACATATGGTCGGTTCAGGTGTACTTAAGCTGATGATTGATGTGAATACACTGTCGATCTATGCGTCTGAAAATCCTAATTACCTAAAACAACCACATACCAGTCA